>NZ_JAEQCI010000013.1:0-69679 GCF_020738565.1 Microcoleus sp. PH2017_12_PCY_D_A
CAAGCCTATGGATTTGTTAATTTCGACAATTTTCGAGATCGACTATTAGCTTGCTTTTCTAATTAGCTTTTCTTATCACCGCAAACCCAGAAGACCCGGTATTTTGCTGATGACTGCTCTGAATATAAGTGGTTATTCAAGCAGCTAGTGGAGACGGAACATCAGAGTAAAGTAATTTTTACCAGTCGAGAAAGTTTGGCAGATTTGTCAAATATCGCACTCCGCGAACTGCCTCTTAAAGGACTAGAAAGAGAAGCTGCTGTCAACTTGCTAGAATCTTATCAGCGATGTTTAAACTTGACGGCTTCCTCAGAAGAATTAGCACAATTGGCGGAACGCTATCAAGGACATCCTAAAGCGTTGGAAATAGTGGCAACTTTGATTAAGGATGATAGAAAATTTAACGGAAATGTCTGTAAATTCTTAGGCGATCGCCAGTGGCTATTGATTAATACCCTCG
This sequence comes from Microcoleus sp. PH2017_12_PCY_D_A, assembly GCF_020738565.1. NCBI lineage: Bacteria > Bacillati > Cyanobacteriota > Cyanophyceae > Oscillatoriales > Microcoleaceae > Microcoleus > Microcoleus sp. PH2017_12_PCY_D_A. Next base: position 461 of record NZ_JAEQCI010000013.1, read on the forward strand.
ATCGGCTTATTGATGAAGTTTTTATTCGTGTCAGTGCCTTAGAAAGAACTTGCCTGACTCGGATTTCTGTATATCAAACATCGGAATATCCACTCAATACAGCAGGAATTGCAGCGCAGATGCCAGAAGTAAGCGACTATGAGTTAGAAGAGAGCATTATTCAGGGACTCAGACGCAGGCAATTGTTAGATTATGACGATAATATGGAATCTTATCAGATGCACCCGTTAATTCAAGAAAAGGCTTATCGCCTCCTACGCCCTCACCCAAAAAATGTGACTCCAGAATCTAGACTCGCAAATCGGCAAGCCTATGGCTATTTCCTTAGCATTCCCCTAAAACCTCACACTGAATGGCAAGAAACTGAGGATATTAAGCCACTTTTTAGAGCGCATTATCACGCCTGTTGTGCAGAAGATTGGGATGAAGGAGCAGGGGCAATTTTCGGATGCTATAACTTTTTGCGTTTAGGATTTTATTTTCAATTTTTGAAAGCTTTGTATATCAAATTGATACCGACTGACTGGAAAAATGGGAAGCAATTAGTCACCTCTTCAGAAATTCATGCAGATATTCTCCTATGTTTGGGAGTAGCCTGCATTTATCTAGGTGAGTATCAAATTGCTAATGAATATTTATCTCATAGTTTGTCTGTTTCTCGTCAGATTGGATATTGCAAAGGTGAAGCATCATCACTATGCTCTCTTGGCGACCTTTACCTAGAAACAACTAACTGTCAAGTATCTCTGGAATATCTTAAACAAAGCTTACTGGTTGCCCGAAAGATTGAAAATAGATTCATAGAATGTCAAGTAATGATCTATGAAGGAGCTAACCAATATTATTTAGGAAACATTTATCTAGCGATCGAGATTTATCAAAAAGCATTACAAATAGCACGTCAAATCAACTGCCGAGAAAAGCAAGTAAGTTGCCTCAAAGACTTAGGGCTTTTTTATAACGATTTAGGTGATTATACATCAGCATTTAACTATATAAATGAATATTTGTCTATTCCTGATTGCTACAAAGGAACTCGCAGTCAAGAGGAATTACAAATATATTTAGCCAATATATATTTCAATAAAGGTGAGGAATCGACAGCTAAAACAATTGCTAAAAAAGCTCTAGAAATCGAGGCAAAATTGGGAAAAAAATCTGGTACTGATGCTTTTATATCTTTGGGAATTAACTACAATTTTTTTGAAACATATCAAGAAAGTATTAAATACTTTCATAAAAGATTAGAAAGAAGTCAGAAAATTGGCACTAGATTTGATGAGGCATGGGCTTTATATCAATTAGGAATAATTCATCAAAAATTAGGAAATCCCAATTCATCTTTAGAGTATTTTTACAAAAGCTTTAGTATATTTCAGGAAATTGGTACCCGTGCTTATGAAGCTAAGGCATTATTAGCCTTAGCACAAATTAGCCATATTATCAATACTATACCTCAAGAAACTATTCAAGATTACTGCGATCGCGCAGAGCAAATTTGTATCGAGCTCAACCTTCCCTTACTAGCAGAAGTACAGAAATTTAAAACCAATCCTGCATCAATCGACAATGAACATAGTTAAGTTTATTGATACCATCTTATTTAAGGTGGCGGTACAGGGTCAATCAGATTTTGAGCTAATTCGACAAATTGTTCGGCACAGTTAATTTGTTCCGCAGCTTGTTCGACAGTAACAGTATCAATTCCCCCGTAATCTCCACTATGAGAGCAAATCTTGAGCATCAATCAAAAATCTGTGAAACTCAGCAGGGACTCTTCCTGTGCGGGCAAATTCTCTACCGAAAGCTCCAATTACTGCGGAGTGCTTAGAAAAAGATATTCCTTCACCATCCAAGAATGCTTCAGCAATATAAAACATAGCATAATAAGCGCGAGCAGCGGCATAGCCGGGAAAGCCATTATCTAGCAATAATTTTGCCGCACAGATGCTTTCGCGAGATTTCGGGATTAATTCTAATTGTTCGGGTTTCATAAAGCTATTCCCTCTTTACGAATGTTCCTCAATAAAGGCCCGTTGTAGTTCGCAAACCGATGCTCGTCCATAAACAAACAACTAAGCACTTCATCATTTTGGAGAGACAAGTCAGCCCGAATATAGCTGGTTCTTTTGATTTCTTCGCCGGAATTGACTTGTCCTTTGAGCACTACCAAAATATCAATATCAGAGTCGGGTTCTGCGTCGCCCCGCGCTTGGGAAACGTAGAGTACCATTTGGGTTAGCCGATCGCCATACAGGAGCTCAAATTGATCTCGCAACTGAGTTAAAATAGTCTGGAGCTTATTATTGACGTTCATATTGGTTGTCGTGGATGCTGGAATGGCGATGGGGCTTGTCAATCTACGTACATAGTATCGTTTAAATGCACAAAGATGGATCCCCCCTAACCCCCCTTAAGAAGGGGGGGACAGGAGCGTTATCAAAGTCCTGCTGTTTAAGGATGGATAGGAGCGTTATCAAAGTCCTGCTATTTAAGGAGAGAAAGGAGTGTTCTCAAAGTCCCCCTTCTTAAGGGGGATTTAGGGGGATCTAGACTGAACTTTAAGCGATATTTCTAGCGGTGAGAAACATCCCAACATTCCCGCGCAATCTCCCAATCTTCCTGAGTATGAATCACCAAAACCCGCACTGTAGAATCAACCGCCGCAATATCAGCATCAACCGGCCAATTCAAATTCTTCTCCCCATCCAACCTTAACCCAATAAATCCAAAAGCTTCGCAAGCAGCAGCCCTGACAACAGCCGAATTTTCCCCAACACCCGCCGTAAAAATCAAAGCATCCAACCCGCCCAAACTCGCCAACATCGCCCCGATACCGGCCCGCAAACGGTGCACGTAAATATCGAAAGCAAGTTGAGCCCGAGAATTGCCATTTACGATCGCCTCCGCAACCAGCCGCATATCGCTAGAAACCCCAGAAATCCCCTTCAAACCAGAATTCCGATTCAGAATATTATCGAGTTCCTCAGCAGTAAAGTGCGCTCGCCTTAACAGATGAATTATGATACCAGGATCGATCGCACCCGATCGACTCCCCATCATCAAACCATCCAAAGGAGTAAAACCCATAGTAGTGTCAACACTCCGGCCACCGCGAACCGCCGCCAGAGAGCATCCGTTGCCCAAATGACAGCTAATCAGGCGCAAATCTGCCAAATCGCGGTTCAGAATTTGAGCCGCCCTGCGAGCGCAATATTGATGGCTAATGCCGTGGAAACCGTAGCGGCGAATCCCCTCTTGCACCCATTCGTAGGGGCCCGGATAGACAAACGCAGCGGGCGGCAAATTCGAGTGAAAAGCTGTATCAAAAACTGCGACTTGCGGCACATTTCCCAGTATTTTTTCAATGGCTTCGATACCTTCCAAGTTAACCGGATTGTGGACGGGAGCAAACTCAGATAAACGGGCAATTTCCTGTTTGACTTCCGGCGAAATCAGCGTGCTTTGCTGATAGTTTTCCCCGCCGTGAACCACGCGATGACCGACAATATCAATCTCGTTTAAACTGTTAATAACTTGAGTTTCACCCTGCCACAGAGTCTCTAGCATTCGAGCGATCGCCCCAGCGCGATAATCCGAGGCAATTTCTTGCTCAAACCTATGACCAGCAGCAGTTGTGACTTGCAACTCCCCCGCACCTTCGCGGTGAGTCCAGTCTATTTTTGCTTCCCAGAGAGGTTCTGGCGGGCGATCGGGAAGCGTGTCATTTAGTTCGTAAAAGCAGCTTTTTTGACTGCTAGAACCTGCATTTAAAACTAAGATTTTCATGATAATCGGTAATAGATAAAAATGTAGGGTGTGCACTGCACACATTCCTAATCGGTTGTGCTGATAGACGCTTCGGGTGCGCAGTGCACACCTTACCCGAAATCTAAGATTAAGAAACTTATCAAAATGTTAAGTATTAATGCAATATGTAGCCAAGCGTTGCAGTAGTTTGATATACCTTCATCATCAGATTTTCATTCATTAAAGTTTAAGGAGCCGATCGCCATGTTGACAACTATTTTATTAACCGTTGCGCCCAGAACCGTAGAATGGAGCCCCACCATTGGGCTGATTATGGTTGTGTGCAATATTCTAGCCATTGCTTTCGGCAAATTAACAATCCAGCATCAGAGCACAGGTGGGGCAATGCCTTCAGCGAATATGTTCGGCGGTTTTGGTTTGGGTGCAGTCTTGGGAACCACCTGCTTTGGTCATATTTTGGGCGCAGGTACGATTTTAGGATTGTCTTACATTGGCGCGATTTAGAATCTAGGTGGGGACTGCACACCTTTTCTAAGTACCGGGTAAATTGCGGAGGTTTTCATCCAAGTGCGATCGATCGCCCAAAACCTCCAGCATAGGCCCGCGCACATCAAACTTGACAATACTAATAGAAGCTGCTAAAGCGGCAATGCGATTGCGATAACTTCCCAAATCAATCCCCAACAAACTGCACAGAATAATCCGAATAGTCGCCTTGTGGGAAACCACCAAAACATTACCATTCTTGTACTTTTCCTGAATTTCTGCGATCACTAAGGACGATCGGCTAGCAATTTGCACAGAAGTTTCCCCCTCAGTCGGTGCATTCCAAGCCGGTTCCGTCAACCAATTAATGTAATCTTGGGCATATTTTTCGCGAACAGATTCAACCGTTTCGCCTTCCCACTTGCCGTACTTAATTTCTTTCAATCCGTCGCGGAGTTGCATTTCAATTCCCACAACATCGCACAAAGGTGTTGCAGTTGCGATCGTGCGCTTCATCGGACTGACATAAACAGCATCCCAAGGCAATTTTGCGTAATTTGTGGCAAACTGTTCGGCCATCATAGAACCTTCGGCTGTCAATTCTGGGTCGAGGTCGCCGCAGAAACCGCCACTTTTGCTGTAAACTGTTTCACCGTGGCGTAGAAAGTAGATTTTTAAGCTCATAAATTCCTAGGTTTGTTCTTCAGTCCGCGCAGGCGGACTTCGTTCGTGTAGTAGCGGTTTCAACCGCCGATTATTTCAACCGCCGATTTCATTTGTTTTCTCATTTTAACAAAAAAGCCTAAAAAAATCTTTCAAATCATCGAGGGCAGAATTATCCCAATCCCAAATATCTTTTTTGTGTTCCATAACATAATCAAACTCAGACATACTGCATTTACTTCCAGCTCGTTTTTGTTCCTGCTTTGAGCAAGTATCAAATCTAATATAGTTGCTAATCCAGAATTTATCAAACTCTTTCTGGTTGATTTTCTTTCCCTGACTTTCAAGGCAAGTTTTCCAGCTATTCAAACAATCAGCATAGGTCGAATCTTTAGCCTTGATTGCCTTTAAAAGCGTTTCCAGTTCACCTTTACCTCCAACATTTGTAAAGTAACAAGCCAATTTTGCATTTGTTCCATGATCTGTTGTACAAATATCGATAAATTGTTTAGTGCTTGACAAGCTTTCAGCTTCAAACACTTGTTGTATACATCTATCTACAAATTTTAGCCGTTCTTGCTCTGAATCGTTATCAATATCGATAATAATTCCTATTTTTTCTATATCTTTTTTTTGCAGATCGGCTTCTAAATCTTTTAAAGTATTGATTAACTTTTTTTCGCTCAAGCCTTCCAAACTTTCATAATCATCTATATAAATAGGTGGTTCTACCTGGATATCGCAGTTGATAAAATCAACCACTGCTTTCATAAAAATTGCATCATTTTTACTTTCTACTATGACAATATTACTCACCTCTCACTCCTTTTTGATGCTCTAGTGCGTAATTCAATGTTTCCAAATCGCGTCGGATACCGATTATTTGATTTGTTTTGGGTTTCTTTGCTAGTTCAAAATATGCGCTGCTACATTCCTGATTTGGTTCCAAACCAACATCAGCAAATGCTTGCAGCATCTCTAAACTGTGAGTTGTCGCAAAAATCTGGGTATCCAGTTCAACCGCTAACCGAAATAACACTCTCCAAAACTCCCGCTGATTTGTATAGTGAATGCCGTTTTCTATTTCATCGATCAGCAAGATTTTATGCTCACTGTTTACTAATTTCAAGATAATGTCTGCAACTCTGTTCATTGCATCTCCAAACAATGATAGAGGCAAACGCTTTTCGCCTTTTCTTCTCAAGTAAAGTGTGGGTTCTCCTATTGAAAAACTCTCTACCGATTCGATCGCCGGATCGATAACTTGAAAAGCTTTCAAAACTTGGTTGTCTTTTTCAGCCAAACGCGCGCGATCGAATTCTTGCATAAGATATGTTCCCGAAGACCTCATACAGGATGGAATAAAAGGCGGTTCGGTAGCACGATGACGACCTTGACCTATGAATTTTTTTGAACTAGCTATTACAGCGGAATCAATAGTTTCTCGATCCTCTCGAATAAACTTAATATTTAGAACCAATAAATCATCTTGATACTTTAAAAATGACTCTCTTAATCTTTCTACATTTCGAGCTGAAAAAATATTGTTCACATCTCCAGATTCATCTATCCAAATTTCTATTTTATGTACGACGTTAGTCTTATCTTTTCCATGAATTACTATAACAGCCTCTTTGTTGAGAGAATAAAAGAAGTTGGCCCATCCCCTCTTGTATTTTGATTCTATTGATTCTGTGGATTCTATTGGTTCTAACCATTCTGATGATTCTGACGATTCTGATGATTCCATTCTCAGGGTTTTTAACGCGAATATACTGCTACCGTCGGGATCGTTAAAAAGCAAAAGTGCTTCTAGCAAGGCTGTCTTGCCAGCATTGTTTTTTCCGCCGATTAAATTGACTCTTTCAAACCCAGAAATTTTGATGTGTTCAAAGCACCGAAAATTTTGGATTTCTATTTCTTTGAGCATTACCGCCTCTTGTGAATGGACAAATCCTAGATCATGGTTGATTTATGCTAAGATCACCTACATATTATGTTGTTTTAATTATATACTAGAGGATCGCGCGCTAGCCTCATTAACGCAGATGGCACAAGCATGAAGATATCGATAGACCCGCAAGTCCGCCGGGGGTTGAAAACCCCCGTCTCATAGCGAAAGTCCTCTGCAAGAGGACTGAAAAGCCAATTAAATAAACCACTTAATCCTCAATTGTAAACCTCCAACCTCTAATTTTAAATCAATCATTCCCAATCTCAAATCTCAAATCTCAAATTGCCAGTCGGTTTCAACCGACTTTCGCTATGAGACAGGGGTTTTCAACCCCTGGCGGACTCGGGAACAAACGACAAATAAACGAGTACCTAAAAAAGAGGACAGGTTTGTAGTGAGGACTTTAGTCCGCATCAATCAGGTTTGTAGTGAGGACTTTAGTCCGCATCAATCTAGCTTAAGAAGGACTAAAGTCCTGACTGCGAACCTATTATCCAGGTGCGCCCGATCGCACTCCCTGTTCACCAACCTCCGGATTTTTCGTTTCCTGCGGCGCATCCGACGCAACCGCGCCCGCGTGAGGCCACTTCCAATCGCGGATTTCCGGCATATCATCGCCGTGTTTGGTAATGTAATGCTTGTGATCGATCAGCTTGTCCCGCATAGCTTGTTTACCGTAAGCTGCTACAGAGCTCAGTTTCGGGACGCGATCGAGTACATCGCCAACTAAATGGAAGCGATCGAGATCGTTCATCACCACCATATCAAACGGCGTCGTAGTCGTCCCCTCTTCCTTATAACCCCGAACGTGAATGTTCGAGTGATTAGTCCGGCGGTAAGTCAAGCGGTGAATCAGCCAAGGATAGCCGTGAAAAGCAAAAATCACAGGCTTATCTTTCGTAAACAAAGCATCAAAATCCTTGTCAGACAAACCGTGAGGATGTTCCGTCGAAGGCTGAAGCGTCATCAAATCCACCACATTCACCACCCGCACTTTTAACTCAGGATAATCTCGGCGCAGAATGTCAACAGCAGCCAAAGTTTCCAGAGTCGGAACATCACCCGCGCAAGCCATCACCACATCCGGTTCGCCGCCTCGATCGTTGCTAGCCCACTCCCAAATGCCGAGGCCAGCAGTACAGTGTTTGATCGCAGCATCCATATCCAAATACTGCAAAGCCGGCTGCTTCCCTGCAATAATCACATTCACGTAGTGGCGGCTGCGGAGACAGTGATCCGTTACTGACAGCAAAGTGTTCGCATCCGGTGGCAGATAAATCCGTACCACCTCCGATTTCTTGTTAATTACGTGGTCGATAAAACCCGGATCTTGGTGAGAAAAACCGTTATGATCTTGCCGCCAAACGTGAGATGTTAGTAAATAGTTGAGAGATGCGATCGGTCTGCGCCAAGGAATATCGCGAGTAGTTTTCAACCATTTAGCGTGTTGGTTGAACATCGAATCGATGATGTGAATAAACGCCTCGTAGCAAGAGAAAAATCCGTGCCTTCCTGTTAGCAAATAACCTTCCAACCATCCCTGACAAAGGTGTTCGCTGAGGACTTCCATCACGCGGCCGTCAGGGGAGATATAGTCATCTTCCGGTAAAGTTTCGGCCGCCCACACCCGGTTCGTCACTTCAAACACCGGATCGAGGCGGTTGGAAGCCGTCTCGTCGGGCCCGATAACTCGGAAATTGGCATTTTCCTGATTGAGTTTCATCACATCCCGCAGGAATCGCCCAGCCACGCGAGTTGCTTCGCCCATGACAGTGCCGGGTTTTTGCACATCTACGGCGTAGTCGGCAAATTCCGGCATTTTCAAGTCGCGCAGCAGTAGACCGCCGTTAGCGTGCGGATTTGCCCCCATCCGCCGATCGCCCTTCGGTGCAAGTTCCGCCAATTCTGCAATCAATTTACCCTTGTCGTCGAAAAGTTCTTCCGGCTTGTAGCTTTTCATCCAATCTTCTAGGAGTTGGACGTGTCCAGGCTTAGAAGCCATTTCTGCTAGCGGGACTTGGTGCGATCGCCACGAACCCTCAGTTTGCTTACCGTCAACCTCCTTCGGCCCAGTCCAGCCTTTCGGAGTTTTCATCACAATCATCGGCCACTGCGGGCGATCGGCATAACCATCAGTCCGGGCTTTTTCCTGAATCGCCTTAATTTCGCCAATAACAGTATCGAGAGTAGCAGCCATCAACTGGTGCATCGTTTCCGGGTCTGAACCCTCCACCCAATAAGGCTTGTAGCCGTAACCCACCATCAAACTTTCCAATTCCTCGCGCGGGATGCGCGCCAACAGCGTTGGATTCGCAATTTTGTAGCCGTTCAGGTGCAAAATCGGCAACACGGCCCCGTCCCGAACCGGGTTGAGAAACTTGTTAGAATGCCAGCTAGCAGCCAGCGGGCCGGTTTCCGCTTCCCCGTCGCCGACAACAGCCGCCACAATCAAATCGGGATTGTCGAAGGCCGCGCCGTAAGCGTGGACGAGGGCATAGCCGAGTTCGCCGCCTTCGTGAATCGAACCGGGAGTTTCCGGGGCGACGTGGCTGGGGATACCGCCAGGAAACGAGAACTGTTTGAACAGCCGTTGTATCCCTTCTTCATCTTGGGAAATGTTCGAGTAATATTCGGTATAAGTGCCTTCGAGATAGGTGTTGGCCACCAAGCCCGGCCCGCCGTGTCCGGGGCCTGCGATGTAGATGGCGTTTAAGTCTTGGGATTTGATGACTCGGTTGAGGTGAACGTAGATGAAGTTGAGGCCTGGAGTGGTGCCCCAATGTCCGAGGAGTCTGGGTTTGACGTGTTCGAGTTTGAGGGGTTCTTTGAGTAGCGGGTTGTCGAGGAGGTAGATTTGTCCGACGGATAGGTAGTTTGCCGCCCGCCAGTAGGCGTTCATGAGGTGCATTTCTGAGTCGGAAAGCGGCTTTAATTGTGGGATCTCGGTGGTTCCTAGCATCATCAGCTATTGACTCCTGAGTTGTGGTTGTTTGGTTAAAGTTTGTTGGAAAGTGCGATCGGGATTAATTTGTTATTTCTGACATTTGGTATTTAAACTCCCTGTCTTTCACATAAACAATTGAATTTTAGCTCGTTTTTGTCTAAATCAAAGTTTAAATTAAGGTTAATTTCTGCCCGAACATCACTCAATTTTGACGCTATAAAAGCGACAAATTGCCAGGGTTCAAGGAATTCGGCAATAGAAAAGAGGAATTCTAACTTTAGGGTGCGTACTGCGCGTCTTCTTTGCACGTGCTGCGCCTCGTTGGATGTGTTCTGCAAGTCCCGAAAAAGATACTTCTAAAGGTAGATGTCATAATGATTTAGAATAGATATTGACAATAAATGTAAAAATTTATTGAGGGCGATCGGACAGGCTCAATTCATCTTCCACATTCATAAATCAACTAAGCTCTATGACAATCGCAGAATTAGAAGCGCAACTTCTAGCTTTAACGCCAGCAGAGAAAGCTCAAATTATCCAATTATTAACCCAAAACTTAGCTAACACCTGGCAAGGAATTAGCAAAACTCCCGGTGTCTGCGGCGGTGATGCTTGTATCAGAAATACTCGAATTCCTGTTTGGGTACTGGTAAGTTTTCGCCGCTTGGGTATGAACGAATCCCAACTCTTAGATAACTATCCCACACTAACTGCTACTGATTTAGCAAATGCCTGGGCTTATGCGGCTGCTTTTCTCGATGAAATCGAAATAGCTATCCGCGAGAATGGCGAGGCAGACGAAATTTTAGAGACCTGAAAATATCAATTAGTAAAATATGGCATAATATAAGTATTCGTTTCATAGCCTGCCACCTATGACCGCCCAAATCACCCTGAATTTGCCAGATGAAGTCTATCACCAAGCAGAATTACTAGCGCAGCAATGCCACCGCAGCGTCAGTGAAATTCTAGTAGAAACTATAGAGATTTTTCTATTGCCAACCGCTAAATCATTATCAGCATTATCTGATTCAGAAGTAATCGCTCAGACTCAACTCCGGCTGCAACCAGTCCAAGAACAACGATTGAATGAATTGCTATACCGCCAACAATCCGGTACAATTATTCTAGTAGAACGCGAGGAATTGCAGGGATTAATCCACCTTTATGAAACTCGACTATTGCGGCAAGCTCAAGCGTTAAATGAAGCTGTGCAACGTGGTTTGCTAGAACCATTAAAAGGATAACCACAATGGCAATTTCCGAACAAGTTCGAGCCAGAGTTCGCGCACAAGCTCAAAGTTGAATGAATATTAACCTGCTTTTGCGAAAGAACGAACGGTTAAGATTTCATCAGGACCCAGAACTTCTACAGTAGAGATTGGGACGGCTATGACTGCAAGAGACTCACCAACAGCATTAAATACTTCTAACAAACAGCCCTCTTCACCACCACTAGGATGAGAAACAAAATCAACCAATGTTGCAATATCTCCTGCTTTGAGTTGATATTCTGGTAAGTCACGGGTTAAAGAAACTTCCTGATATAGCTCTAGGGTCATGTTAATTCTCCTTAAGAGGTTTGAGGGTCACGAACTGAAATTTTCCATCAATCCGTCGTTGTAGCCAAATTGTAACAACAAATAGGTTTGTGCCATTTGTACCAACGAGTTCTCCTACAACTTGATAAAAGACTCCATACTCGTTGTTCCTGTCTTCAACAGCCTCACCTACTCCCACAACAGACTGGATGGCTGCTCTGAGTGCTTCTGGGTTTGCTGAGGTAAATCCAGCCCGTGCCAAGAATTTTGACTTATCATTTCTGGCTTTGGGCACAAGTAGGTAGCCGGTTATCTTGTCGTCTGGGATGAGCGCATCTTCTGGAATCTTCACCCTGAAACCTCTCCATCCTTTTTATCTTGATTGTGCCATACAGAAGCCCAAGAGTTTCTATAGTTCTGGATTGCCGCAGTTTTTTCGTGAAAGCCGATCGCGCATATCGTCTTTTTGGCGGCCCAGGAGATTTTAGACCAGCGCGAGGTCAGGGATAGGGTGGGTTTGTGCGATCGATCTAACGGCGACTGAAATTTGTGATAAACTTTCAAATCCAATCTAAAATCTAGATTGTGCTTTTCGACTATCAACCGAGCAGTAAACAAGCCTTATGACTTCACAAGTACAACTTGAACAGCTAAAGCCGGAGCTCGTTTGGCGATCGCATGATGGACTGTCTCACCTTTATCACGGCGATACTTTGGAACTCATGGCTTTGCTGCCTGCTGAAAGCGTAGACTGCATCTGGACCGATCCGCCCTACAACCTATCCAATGATGGTATTACCTGCGTGGCTGGTCGTATGGTCAAGGTAAACAAGGGGGAATGGGATCGCAGTCAAGGCGTTGAACTAGACCATGAATTTAATAAAGCATGGTTGGCTGCTTGTTATCGACTTCTTAAACCAACTGGTACCATCTGGGTAACAGGTACTCTCCATGTGTATCCATCAGTCGGATTTGCTATGCAGCAGCTTGGCTTTCGTATTCTCAATGACATTATTTGGGAAAAACCTGCTCCACCTCCAAATCTGGGGTGCCGCTGTTTCACTCATTCAACAGAACTAATCCTGTGGGCAACGAAAGCACGTAAAGGAAAAGAACGTTACACATTCAATTATGAGGAAATGAAGGCTGAGAATGACGACAAACAGATGAAGAATGTCTGGCGAATGTCTACTCCTGGCAAAGATGAAAAACTTTATGGTAAGCATCCGACACAAAAACCTGTTGACCTTGTTGCGCGTTGCCTTAGAGCAACCACAAACCCAGACGATCTAGTTTTTGATCCTTTTTCGGGTTCCTCCACAACTGGAGTTGCAGCTTTATCATTAGGGCGGAAATTTATTGGTTGTGAAGCAGATGCAGGTCATGTTGAACTCTCGATTAAACGTTTAAGTAATCTTGCTCAAGTGGAGTTACCACTAGCATTGAAGTAAGGTCATCTATGGAAAGATTAGAGGCAATTACAAGACTCACTACATTGGTAGGTCAAGATCTTCGACAACTAGCAGATCATCACCGTATAACGGTTTGGAGTAAAGAAGGTAATAAAAACAAGGGTTGGGCTGGGCATACAATTGAACGCTACTTGGGATTAGCCCTTAACTCATCTCGATCGCCTAATTTTGGCAGTTGGGAGCTAAAGCTGGTTCCACTAATACCTAAACGAACAGGAGAACTCAAAGTCAAAGAAACGATGGCAATCACGATGATAGATCCAGTAGAGGTCGAAAGCAAAGAATTTGAGGAAAGCCATCTCTTCAACAAACTACAGAAAATGGTTGTTGTTGCACGGGTATTTGAGAGCCAAGAAGATAATCGTTCTCTTGTGCATTCAGTTGCTTCCTTCGATCTTGATAATCCTCAAATCTACGAGCAAGTGAAAGCAGACTACAACCTTGTTCGAGAAACGATTATAACTCAAGGATTTTCAAGCCTTACTGGAAAAATGGGCAAACTTGTGCAGCCAAGAACTAAAGGGCCAGGGCATGGCAGCACTTCTCGGGCTTTCTACGCTCGAACTAAGTTTGTCGCACATATTTTAGGAGAGGGGTATTCTATTCCGCTGCCTGTCAAGCCTTGACATATTTCTGATTTGCACTGCTAATTAATTAAATTTGTGCAGTATTTTACCAACAAAAAAACCGGGCCGGCACGGGGGCACTGCCCCTACACCGTCCGGGTTTCTCGATGAGTGAAAACTACACTAAACTCAAGTTGTCTTCTTCTTAGTCGCCGTCGCAGTCGCCGCCTTCTTAGCAGTAGTTTTCTTCGCCACAGTCGTCTTCTTAGCAGTCGTTTTCTTCGCCGCAGTCTTCTCAGTTGCAGTTTCCGACTTCGCCGCCGCAGTCTTAGTTGACTTCTTCGACTTGCTAGATTTACCGCCTCCCGCCGCTTCCTTCGCTGCTAACAAATCCAGCGCTTTTTGCAAGGTGAAATTCTCCACAGATTCATCCTTAGCCAAAGAAGCATTGATATCGCCGTGTTTCACGTAGGGGCCATAGCGGCCGTCGTAAACATTGAGCATTTCTCCCGATTCTGGATGCGCGCCCAATTCCTTTAAAGGTGTCGCTGATTTGCTTCCCCGGACGGCTTTTGGCTGCGATAATAACTCTAAAGCCCGATCGAGCGTAATCGTCAAAACATCATCCGGCGGCTTGATCGATCGATAATCCTTACCAACCTTACCCTGGTCGTGCACCACATAAGGGCCGTACATCCCCAAATTAGCCTGCACCTTAGCCCCCGTCTCCGGGTGAGTGCCCAACAACCGAGGTAAAGTCAACAAACTCACCGCCATATCCAGCGTCACGCTATCCTTATCCGTCCCCTTCGGTAAAGAAGAACGCTTCGGTTTCTTGTTCGTTTCCGAAACATCCCCCAACTGAACGTAGGGGCCGTAATTGCCAATCAGCACATAAATCGGTTCCCCAGTCTCCGGGTGCAAACCCAATTTTTCCGGGCCTTCCGTCTTTTGCTTTAACAGAAACTCGACTTTTTCCGGGTCTAAATCTGCCGGAGTCAAATCCTGGGGAATCGACGCTTTCACCTGGCCTTCTTCGCTTTCAGATTCGAGGTAAGCGCCGTATTTACCGATGCAAACTTTTGCCGTGATATTCTCCAATACCACAGTTCGAGCAACTTTCGCGTCGATTTGATTTTCCTGTTCCTTAACTTGAGTTGCGAGTCCCGTTTCCCCGATATAAAACTTTTGCAAATACGGCAACCATTTCGCCTCGCCCGTGGCAATTTCATCCAGGGTTTGTTCCATGCGGGAAGTAAAACCCGTGTCTACTAAGTCGGGGAAATGTGTTTCCAATAAAGTGGTGACAGCAAAAGCGGTGAAGGTCGGAATTAGCGCGTTAGCTATTAATTTCGCGTATCCCCGATCGACAATTGTACCGATAATACTCGCATAGGTACTCGGACGGCCCACGCCTTCGCTTTCCAGCATCTTCACCAGAGAAGCCTCCGTGTAGCGGGCTGGAGGTTGAGTTTCGTGCCCCACAGCCTCCAAATCCTTCCAATTAGGCTTATCCCCCACCTTCAGCGCCGGCAAAATCACCTCTTGGTCTTCCAGCGCCGCATTCGGGTCGTCGGAACCTTCCACATAAGCGCGCAAAAAGCCCGGAAAATCAATGCGTTTCCCGCTGGAACGGAAACCGGCATCTTCCACCTGAGTTATTACCGTGACGTGAGTTTGTCGCGAATCCGCCATTTGAGAAGCCACAGTCCGCTTCCAAATCAAATCGTAAAGGCGGAAATCAATCCCATCCAATCCCGTTTGCTGCGGCGTCCGAAAAGTGCTGCCGGCCGGGCGGATAGCTTCGTGGGCTTCCTGGGCGCCTTTGCTTTTCGTCGTGTATTTGCGCGGTTGGGGGCTGAGGTATTCGCTACCGTAAAGTTCTTGCACGCAACTGCGGGCCGCCGTAATCGCCTGTTCGGATAAATGCACCGAATCCGTCCGCATATAGGTGATAAAACCGCGTTCGTACAAACTTTGGGCAATTCGCATGGTTTCCCGCGCACCCAGTCTCAGCTTGCGGTTAGCCTCCTGCTGTAAAGTCGAGGTCGTAAACGGCGGCGAGGGTTTGCGGGTAACTGGCCGTTCTTCGATATTACCAACAGTCCAGGGTTTGTTTTGAATGCGATCGAGTAAAGCCCGCGCCTGTTCTTCATTCAGCAAAAGTACGCGGCGGCCTGCGGTAATTTGTCCGGTATTTTCATCGAAATCGCTACCGTTGGCAACTTTTACATTCCCGACTGTCACCAGTTTTGCCTCAAATGCACCCGCCTGTCCTTTGGCGGGAGGTTTGGGGGGGGTCAAAGTTGCTTTCAAATCCCAGTAGCTACCTTGGCGAAAAGCGCGGCGTTCCCGTTCCCGGCGTACCAACAGGCGTACTGCGACTGACTGGACTCGCCCTGCGGACAAACCCCAGGCGATTTTCTTCCACAGTAGCGGAGAGAGTGTGTATCCGACGAGCCGATCGAGAATTCGGCGAGTTTCCTGGGCTTGTACTACTCGATTGTCGATATCGCGGCAGTGAGTCAAAGCGTCGCGGATAGCTTCGCGGGTGATTTCGTGAAACACCATCCGCTTGATGGGAACTTTCGGTTTGAGGATTTGCAGCAAATGCCAGGAAATGCTTTCGCCTTCGCGGTCTTCGTCAGTTGCTAGAATCAGTTCTGTAGCTTCTTTTAGCGCGTCTTTGAGTTCTTTAACAATTTTCTTTTTATCTTTGGGGACAACATAGAGGGGTTCAAAGTCTGCCTCCACGTTGACGCCGAGTTGCGCCCATTTTTCTCCTTTAACCGCTTCTGGTATTTCTTCGGCGGAGGATGGAAGGTCTCGGACGTGGCCCATAGATGCCTCTACCCGGTACGTAGAGGGCAGGAAGTTACGAATGGTACGGGCTTTGGTGGGAGATTCGACGATAACTAAAGTTGACATGGCATCTTTTTATATATGGATGGCGGCGCAGTTAGAGTGTCTAATTTACAGAGTGTAGGTCGGATGTCAAGGCTTATGGGAATTTTCGGCGATTATTTCAAACTACCTTAATTTTTAAGTTACTGCCGATCGGGTTGCAGGTCACAAGCTGATGGGATTTTACTGCTTTTGGGGCAAAGACCAGGAACCCTTGTCTCTGCAAGATGCACGGAATGTCTCTCACCTGACTCTAGCAGAATTGGCGGTAACTGGATGCTGAGACTGCTGGATGCGGGCGGATGGTTCCTCAATTTTAGATTTTAGATTTTAGATTTTAGATTTTAGGTTTGAGATTGGGAAAGATTTGATGGTTTCCCCGCAAAAAAGACTTGAAATGCGATCGACCATTTGTCAAATAGTCGATCGCGCTCACCGGCTAACATCAGATATTGTGGGACTAATTTTTGATACCATTTTGGGAGCGCGTTATTATAAACACGAGGCTGGAATTGCGTCAATCTTCGATTAATAGTATTGGTAGGGTGCGTCGCCACCGACTATCCTCAAACAAAGAGCGACCATCCAGCGACGCACCAAGCGACAATATTTGACGACACAAACCCAACATTTGTATCTTGTCCCGCAGCACCTATAAAATAATAGATGCGGAAACTATCTAAACAGAGGTTGATGTATGGAATTGCACCCGATTATAACTGAAACAGATTATCACGAAGCCCTGGGAGCAATTGAATCACTGTTTGATGCAGCGCCCAATACCCAGGAATGCGATCGATTAGATATCCTCAGTACCTTAGTGGAAGCCTATGAGAAGGCAAACTTCCCCATTGAAATACCCGATCCGATCGCAGCAATTCAATATTATATGGATACCCGCGGATGGTCTCGTCATGATTTGGATGTATGTCTTGGCAGTCAAGCTAGAGTGTCTGAATTGCTATCTCGCAAACGTTCCCTAACCTTGGAGATGATTCGGAAGCTGCATCAAGAACTCGGGGTTCCGGCTGAAATTTTGATCCAGCCATATCAATCGGTACAAACGTCTGCTTAATTATGCCCCCGCACACCAAATAGCTTTAAAAATATGACATTTGAATTCGACCATATCTTCATCTTAACTGATATTGGTGCCCCGGAAGCCGATCGCCTTTCATCCCTCGGTTTAGCCGAGGGTCGCTCTAGAATTCATCACGGACAAGGTACCACCAATCGCTGTTTCTTTTTCCATAACGCGATGTTGGAACTGTTGTGGGTGCGCGATTCAGAAGAGGCGCAATCTGAGCCAATTTATCGGACTCGTCTGTGGGAGCGATCGACAAATCGGAACAATGACGCCTGTCCCTTTGGCATCTGTTTGCGTCCAGCCAGAGGTTCTGAGCACACAGTAGCATTTTCTACTTGGGCCTATCATCCACCTTATTTACCTGAAACGATGAGTATTGCGGTGGCCACAAATAGTGATGTCTTAACTGAACCGATGCTGTTCCAAACTCTCTTTGGTAAGCGTCCAGATCGAGACCCTGCTGAGAGGTTACAGCCTTTGAATCATCACATTGGCTTCCGCGAAATCACTCGTGTAGAATTAATCAGTCCTGCTGCGAATAATCCATCACCAGAACTTCAATCAGTAATTGATACAAATCAGGTCAATTTACGACTCGGAACCGAGTATTTTGTGGAGCTTGGTTTTGATGGAGAAGTCCAGGGAAAACAGGTAGATTTCCGACCTGGATTGCCACTAATAATAAGTTGGTAAAGCGAACAATCAACCTATTATTATACTTTAAATCCTTCGCTCAATTTAGGACTTAGCCACGGGTTGCCAGAAACCGGGTTTTTCCGAAAAATATTCGCTGTAGTCCACAGATGAGGCAAAAAACCCGGTTTCTTTGTCGGGAGTGCATAACTTCTGAAATAAATCCATTTTTCCTAGAAAAATGTTGCAGCGATCGCCCTTTTGACATCCCAATTCATGAGCCCTGTAAGCTGTCGGTATCATGCCCGTCAACTGCCGAAACTGTCTGCTCAGATGGCTGTGGCTGTTAAACCCGCATCAATACGCCAATTTTCGCGATCGATCGCTCTTTTTGCTTTAACAACTGCTTCGCCCGTTCGATCCGTTGTTGCAGCAGATACTGATAGGGATCTGTGCCGATCGCTTGTTTGAACCTAGGGCTAAAATGAAACTATAGCCCCTCTCAAAAAGATGAGGTATGTAGTTGGGAAGAGAGCCCTATACGTTTAGGTAGTGCCTTTTCGTAAAGGATGAAGAATAATCGACCTTTCGTGGAGTCTCACCCAGTCTGACTTCCAAAATAGAGTATTTTACTCTGTCCTTTACGAAATACCACTACCAAAAATTTGTGGGATGGGCGTCCCGCCCGTCCTAGCTATTTTTGCAAGAAATCTAATATTTGAGATTGATGATGGAAATGCGGATTGAACCTTACCACGCCGATCGACTGGATGCCGTGATTCGTCTTTCGCTACGGGCATGGGCTCCGGTCTTTGATTCGATTCAGAAGGTGATGGATCTTGACGTATATCGGGAATTCTATCCCGACGATTGGCGTGTGAACCAACAAAAGGCTGTCGAGGATGTCTGCGCTGCCGAAGATACAAATGTCTGGGTTGCTATTGATGCAGGTTCCACTGTGGGCTTTGTCGCCGTGAAACTAGATTCGGAAAGCAGCATAGGTGAAATATACATGATCGCTGTCGATCCAGACTTTCAAGGTTGCGGCATTGGTAGCGCTCTGACAGAATTCGCTGTAAATTGGATGAAAGATGCAGGGATGTCTGTGGCGATGGTCGAAACCGGAGGCGATCCGGGTCATGCCGCAGCCCGTCGCACCTATGAAAAGGCGGGCTTCGGGCTGTTACCCATCGCCAGATACTTCAAAAAGCTGTAGATTTGTAGGCTTTTGTTGAACGAATGAGAAACCCAACATCTTGAGGACAAGATATTAACGGTGTCGTGATTCAACTCATCGAGCAATATGTCATCTCTCTGTTTAACCTCAACCCAAGCAGTTGAAAACAAACGTTCAAAATCAAAGTAAGCAGTCACGATCAATCTACGTCCTGCCACCTCCAGCGATTTGGATCTGCTGCGACGCTGGGATGAGAAACCTCCTGTGGTCAATGCCAAAAATATGCCGAAAATAAAGGTCGATGAAATGATGATAAACCTCCGCTCTGCCACATCTGCTGATTTGGCTCTACTGGAACATTGGGATGAGCAACCTCATGTCATTAATGCCGATCCTAACGATGATTGGGGTTGGGAGATAGAACTCGATCGCACTCCCGACTGGAGAGAGCAATTAATTGCAGAAATCGATGGCCGGGCGATCGGATTTATCCAGATTATCGATCCGGCACTTGAGGATAGTCACTACTGGGGCGATTACGAACCGAATCTACGTGCGATCGACATTTGGATTGGAGAAGAGACAGATTTGGGCAAAGGCTACGGCACAAAAATGATGCAGCTTGCACTGACTCGATGCTTCGCCGACTCTGCTGTGACGGCTGTACTCATCGATCCACTTGCTAACAATACCCGTGCCCACCGCTTCTACGAACGTCTTGGCTTTCAATTTGTTGAACCGCGACGTTTCGGCGAGGATGACTGTTTTGTTTATCGCCTGAACCGGGCAGATTGGCATCCCAGTAATGAGAAGAATGCTGAATGACTTATTCTTGGACAAGCATCGCCCTGGAAAGGAGGTTAATGAATGACACAAATCGTACTTTACATTGCAACCAGTCTGGACGGTTATATTGCTCGTAAAGACGGTAGTATTGATTGGCTTACAGCTTTTGAGACGCACGAAACCGACCACGGGTATGGTGAGTTTTATCAGGCGATCGATGGATTGGCGATGGGGCGCAAAACCTACGAACAGGTGTTGAGCTTTGGCGAGTGGCCGCATCCCGGCAAGCCATCCTACGTTTTTACTCAACAAAGGCGATCGCCCGATCGCGATGATGTATCATTTACCTCCGCAACCCCGGATAAATTTCTGCACGAAATGGAGTTGCAAGGACTCCAACAAATTTGGCTGGTTGGAGGCGCAGAATTAATCGCCTCATTCCTCCAATGTCAACTAATTGATGAATACATTCTGTCGATCGCACCCATCGTGTTAGGCGAAGGAATTCCCTTATTCTTGCCATCTCCCATGGAGCTGAAATTAAAGTTAATAGAAGTAGAGAAGTATCCGACAGAGTTAGTTCAAATCAAATATGCTAAGGAGAAAAGTTAATGATTGAAACATACAAAGGAAGCTGTCACTGTGGCAAAGTTCGCTTTGAAGCCAATCTCGATCTCAGCACAGGTTCTATGAAGTGTAACTGCTCAATCTGCACCAAAACAAGATTTTGGGAAACACACATTAAACCAGAGGATTTTCGTTTACTCGCCGGCGAAAACGATCTGTCTGATTATCAATTTGGTTCCAATAGCGTACATCATTTATTCTGCAAGCATTGTGGCGTCCGTCCCTTTGTCAGTGGACATATAGAAGAGATTGGCGGTGATTTCTACGCGGTCAACCTTGCTTGTTTGGATGAGGTAGATCCGAGCAAGCTTGTCGAAGGCCCGATTCATTATGCAGACGGACGTAATAATAATTGGCAATGTTCTCCTCCCGCAACACGACACCTTTAGCTAGTGGCAAACAGTCCCATAGCCCACGATTAAGGAGTAGCACAATGATTTCCACAGCGATGCAAAGTCAAGCAATCACAGATTATGGAATCAAGCTCATTGCAACAGTGAATGGAATTGCAGCCCTACTGCACTTTGGTTTCTGGATATTTGCTCTCCTGCGGCTGCCGCGTCCATCGGTTGTCGAAGCAGAAGCAGAACGTATTGACCTAATCGTGACTTACGGATTGGGTATTGCGGATCTTTTATGGTCTGTGCCTCTGCTGATTGTAGGTTGTTTTTGGCTTAACAATGGCAGCGATATTGGTTGGCTAGCGGCACAAATGGCAAACGTGCTTTATTGGTACTCTTTTACTTTTATTCTGGTGCGCGAACTGAATGCCAAGTCTATTCGTTTTGGCACTCTGCTATTTTCGCCGTTTGCGCTGTTCTCGCTGTGGGCTGCCTGGTATCTATGGCAGGTTCGCGCCATGTTTTATTAACCGGGCGATAGGTTATGCAGGAAAAGTTCTAGTTGGATGCCTGTGAAGGAAAACAACTGTTTGGAAAAGTCTTATTTGATGAGGCTGTTCACAAGATGAAAACGCCGCGATTTATAAGGGCGATCGAGCAAATGGCTCGATAAGATGTACGCTTTAGTCATGACATTCAGGAAAATGGCCTGCGTTTATAGCAATCCTAAATCATTTTCAATAACTGGTTCCTAGGCTCTGCCTCTTAACCGATGTAAGCGAGGCTCTGCCTCGTGCGAAAATGGAGGCTCTTCCTCCGGATCTGCCGAACCCGGCTCTTCCTGGTAACGAGTATAATCATTTAGGATTGCTATAGTAGGCTAGGCTGGATAGTTAGATCTAACATTCCACCTTTTTGCCGATCGTTGAATGAAACATACCGCAATTGATATGCCGCGCATTCCCACCGCGCCGAGTTCAATTCAGAAGGGAGTTGCTATGAAGCATCTGCTTGGCTCAGAAGCAGTTGATTGTTTGGCACACAATATCTTGCTCGCGTACCCGCAATTTGATGAAAAATCGTTTCGTCAGGTTGCGTTGGATGGATTGGATTCGCTTGAACTGATGGAACGAGGCAGACATCTCGCATCAGCACTCCGTCAATGTTTGCCTGACAAATACGCGACAGCTATTGAGATACTTGTGGCTTCTTTGACACCGCCACTAACTCAAACAGATGGACTCAAACTGGCAGTATTTTTTTATCTTCCTCATATTTGTTTTATTGCTAAGTATGGTATGGAACTAAAATATAATGATGGACAAGATCCGTTTGAAATATCCATGCTTGCCCAGTACGAACTTACCAGACGGTTTAGTGCGGAGTTTTCCATACGACCGTTTCTAATTCAACAACAAGATCGGACTCTTTCCCGACTGGTTGATTGGATATCCGATCCAGATCATCATGTCCGGCGTCTTTGTTCGGAAGGTACGCGACCCAGACTTCCTTGGGGAACACGAATTCCCGCTTTTATCGCCAACCCAGCCCCCATTTTCCCAATCCTTGATGCCCTGAAGGACGATCGCAGCCTTTACGTCCGTCGCAGTGTCGCCAACAATCTGGGCGATATTGCAAAAGACCACCCCGAACAGGTATTTGCAATTTGCGATCGTTGGCTAAACGGTGCCTCAAATGAAGTCAAATGGCTCATCCGCCATGCTCTTCGGTACCCAGCAAAAAAGGGAAATAAAACCGCTCTCCAACTTAGAGTCGCAGCTAAATAACGAAAATCACTTTAATAAACCTCTCCTAAAAAGATTCTGGAGGCCTTGCTATATGACGATTTTCAAATAAAACTGTTTTTGTTGCGTAATACCATTTTTCTATGAAGCTGCATGGAATAGATACTTTACCGGAAAGGATTTTAGGCGAACAAGGTCGTGCAGCTTCATAGTGAATTGGTATCAGTACTTTCCATTCCTAAGCCGTAAGGTGCGCATTGCGCACCCTACTGATACCATTTTTTTATGAAGCTGCATGGAATAGATACTTTACCGGAAAGGATTTTAGGCGAACAATGTCGTGCAGCTTCATAGTGAATTGGTATAAGTCATATTTGAATTAAATTTCCAATGACATATCGATCGAGAAGGCAGAACCATGATTAAGACGACTAATCTGCAACTACTCCCCGTCGAACGGATTCACATCAAGGCTTTTTTGAGCAGTAAAAGCGAGCTAGCAAAACTTTTGCAAGTCACCGTACCTAATAACTGGCCGCACTTTCCTCACGCATTTTCCCTCCCTGACGATGAATCTTTACCGCTTCCTAATGGTTGGAATGGATATTTTTTTATTCAGCCAAAAGAGTCAGTGCTTGTGGGTAATGGAGGTTTCAAAGGTCAGCCGAATGAGTCAGGTATTGTAGAAATTGGGTATGAAATTGCTGCCGAATATTGGAATCGCGGATTGGCAACTGAGGCGGTGCAGGGGCTAATTGACTATGCTTTCGATCGCGAGGAAGTGCGAGCAGTCAACGCTCATACTCTGGGTGAAACTAATGCTTCTAATCGGGTATTACAGAAGGTGGGGATGCGGTTTGTGTCGGATGTTGCTCATTCTCAATTAGGTACAATCTGGCTGTGGCAGATCGATCGAGATTCTGCCAATCGTTGATGGAATGGATGAGGATTTTTGTAGCAGGGGTCAACGCTGGGCAAAGACTTTAGAGCTGGAGCTTAATACTAAGTACATTTTCTTGCCGATCTACTTACTAGATTAAGTTTACCAACTTTATGTAGAATATGCTGGCTCTGTCAAATAAATTAACCACAATTATTGTAGAGACGGGTTCGCGGGCGATCGGCAATATCAGCAATAACACCCGCAAACCGGATTTGATTGGGAAATTTTAAGCTCGCAAATCGCCTAAAGCTTTCAAGGCAAATTGTGGCAAAGCCAACATCCTGCGCCAGCGCCAAGGTTCTTGATAAAGCCGGTACAACCATTCTAAATGATTGTCGCAAAACCAAGCCGGTGCGCGGTCTTTTGTTCCCGCCCAAATATCGAAACTGCCGCCAACTCCCACCCAAATAGACTGCGGACAAAGGTGTCGGTTTTTGGCAATCCAAAACTCTTGACGAGGCACTCCCAAGCCAACAAAAATAATTTTTGGCTGCATTTGTTTGAGGCTTTCACAGAATTCTGTTTCCTCATCAGCAGAAAGATAGCCGTGTTGAGAAGAAATCGACAAGCCGTTAACTTTTTGCTGCCAACTTTCCGCCGCCTTCGCCGTCACTCCGGGCGCACCTCCAAAGAAAAATATCGGTTCCGAATTCGGCAAAGTTCCCCCCTGTTGCAGCAGCGATTCTGCTAGTTCAATCCCCGGAAACCGCTGTGCCGATTTGCCGCGCATTCGCAAATACAGCACCACTCCCGAACCGTCGGGTATTACGAGTTCCGCAGAGCGAATTACATCGGCTAAAGCCGGATTTTGCTCGGCTTGCATTGCCATTTCTGCATTCAGCGTCACAACGTGACTTCCTAAGCCTTGATGCAGGCGCTCTATCAGCCAACCTGCATAATCGTCTAATATGTGAACTGGTAGTCCCAGCACTGAAAATTGCGGGCGCGATCGATCCATATTTCTTTCTTTGAGATTCCTACACACCTAGTTGTTTAAATTAGCTTAGTTTGGCGATCGCCCTCAGACAAGTCTCGGACGCAAAAAACCCGATTTTTGGCACCAAAAGTCTGTTAAGTCATCATTCTGTGGCCGATAAACCGGGTTTTTGGTCGAAATCGCGATCGCCCGTTAGCGTTCAATTTTCTTGACAGAGCCGTCAGCGTACCATTCCATAGGTACCAGCTCAATTTTACCATTAATTTTCACTGTAGAGTAGACAATTTTCACCAAAGGAACGCTGTTGTTATTGTTGTTGCGGCTAGACATGGCAATCACCTTGCGAGAGTTTGCAGAACTTGAGAAATGATAGAATCTCTGATATATTTAAAAGTCTATTCACCGCAATTGATCTCGCATCAGGAAAACTAAGGAAAACGAAATGGCGATCGCAACAACCCAGCGGCAAACCCGGTTAGATTATTACTACCAGCAAATCAAAAACGTCATCCTCAAACGCCAGAACCCAATCACCGGTTTGCTGCCGGCGAGTACCGCCGTTAACGCCCACGGCGACTACACCGATGCCTGGGTGCGCGATAACGTGTACAGCATTTTGGCAGTTTGGGGTTTGGGTTTAGCTTACCGCAAAATAGACGGCGATCGCGGTAGAACATTTGAACTCGAACACAGCACAGTCAAACTAATGCGCGGCTTGATGTTTGCCATGATGCAGCAAGCAAACAAAGTCGAACGTTTTAAAAATACTCAGTTGCCCCTAGATGCCCTTCACGCTAAATACAATACTCAAACCGGAAATATTGTTGTCGGCGACGACGAGTGGGGACACTTACAGTTAGACGCTACCTCTATATTTTTGTTAATTCTTGCTCAAATGACGGCTTCTGGATTGCATATAGTTTTTACAATCGATGAAGTCAATTTTGTCCAAAATTTAGTTTACTACATCGGTAGAGCTTACCGCACGCCCGATTACGGAATTTGGGAAAGAGGTCATAAAATCAATCGCGGTAATGCCGAATTAAATGCCAGTTCCGTTGGTATGGCAAAAGCAGCGCTGGAAGCAATCAATGGATTGGATTTGTTCGGAGTTAACGGTTCTCAAGCATCGGTAATTCACGTTTTGCCGGATGAAATTGCCAGAAGCCGCATTACTTTGGAATCGCTTTTGCCTCGCGAATCTAGTTCAAAAGAAGTAGATGCTGCTTTATTGAGCGTGATTAGTTTTCCCGCTTTTGCTGTGGAAGATAAAGAATTAGTAGCACGGACTCGCAATAAAATTATTGACAAATTACAGGGAAATTACGGCTGCAAGCGGTTTCTGCGGGACGGACACCAAACAGTTTTAGAAGATGCCGATCGCCTGCATTACGAACCGACAGAATTAAAGCAGTTCGAGCATATAGAATGCGAGTGGCCGCTATTTTTCACTTATCTGCTCTTGGACGGTATATTTGAGGAAAATCAAGCCCAAGTCGAAGAGTACCAGCAGCGTTTGGCATCTCTGGCAGTCGATCGCGCTGGTTTACCTTTACTACCAGAATTGTACTACGTCCCCGCCGTAAATATAGAAGCCGAAAAATTAAATCCCCGCAGCCAGCAGCGCTTGCCCAACGAAAATGTTCCCCTAGTTTGGGCGCAAAGTTTGTATTTTCTCGGTCAATTGCTGAACGAGAAATTAATTGCAGTGGGCGATATCGACCCCTTGGGAAGGCATCTGTCAGTCGGGAGACAGGGACAAGCAAGCGTGCAAATTGCTTTGTTAGCTGAAGACGAAGATTTGCAAGCAGAATTAGCTGCTAACGGGATTGCAGCCCAAACTCCGAAGCAAGTAGCACCTATTCAAGTCCGCCAGACTAAGGAATTATCCGCTATTTACGCGGAGATTGGACGCAACGACCCGCTAGGCTTGACCGGGCGCCCGGTGCGCCGTTTGCGGAGTTTGACGACTTCTCGGGTGTTCAAAATTCGCGGAGAGGCGATCGTATTTCTCCCCTCATTTTTGGACAGAGAAGAATTTTACCTAACTCTAGACTACCATTTTCTAGTATCTAAAATCCAAAGTGAAATCGCTCACATTCACCGCCACTGGTATCAGTTGGGACGCCCCACAGTAACGCTGATGTTAACTCATGCGATGCTGGAAACCGGCCGGGAAGCCCTGCTGGAATTGATGAAGGAACTCCGCGACGGACACTCGGAAAATACGCCTGTCAAACTAGGAAATCTCAACCAGTTAATGCTGACGGCTAGCACCGAGAGAATAGATTTCATGCACGATTTTGAATTCACCGAATCTCCGGTAACAGGTGCAATAGAAACCCGCAGCTATCTAGGTTACAATCCCGAAAAAACTTGGCCTTTGGGTCACACGCAAGAATTTAAACTAGAATGCGAAACTAATACTAAATTGCTGCTAGCCAGCCTGCGCGGTTCAGAAAACTTGTACGAACAAATTGAGCTGCTGCACACGTTGATTCGACTAAAAGGACTAAATTTTGATACGGGATTTGGGGGCGCGGAAGCAACAGTAAAAGTTGTGGATTTGCTCAACGAAGTTTATACAAAAGCTGGAGAAAGTTCGCAATCAAAAATTCAATGGGCCGTCATCCGCTATGCCGCAGGTTTGCTCGACAAAGTTGATATCAGCTTGTCGGATGCGGTGACAGATATTTTGGTCAGACAAAAACAAATTGCTGTGGGAAAAGCCTACAGCGAAGATTCGGTGATTTCGCGGCCTGGTTCTTACATGGAAGTGATGGACAAAATTCGGGAATTCTGCGGAGAAGATGTTCGCGATCGAGTTCTCACCCAAGAAGTTATTATCTATCTCAGCGTCCTAATTAAAGCCGAACCGCAGTTATTTAAAGGTCTGCTGACACTGAGAGTTAGCTACTTTATTCTGCTGTTAACCAGCGAATTAGCGCGCGAATTGGGAGTCACGCAAAATGAAGCTTACGAACATTTAATGCAGCTAAGTCCGTTTGAAATTAAAAATCGCCTGCGCCAAGTGTTGACAGAATATGAGGAAATGAATCAAATCCTCAAAGAACAAGAATCCCTGCGCGTCAAGCAGCCGGAAAAAGATATTGAATGGGTAGTCGCGCCAGTTTCGGAAGAACCGCAAATGCCTGCGGGAGGATGGCGCCGGAAGCGGCAAATGGAAGGTGCAGTCAATCGCGTACCGAAGGATTTTTATCCGAGCGTTTGGGGACTGCTGCGGCACTGCAAAGGCTTGATTATTGGCGACAAATTAGAGCGCAGAAATCGCTTGGACAGCGATGTTATTTTATCGGAAATGACGCCTGGTGAAAAGAATTTCGCGCTGCAAATCGAGCATTTGCTGAACAAAATTGTGGCGCCGGAGTACCGACAAGTGAATATTGAGGCGCTGATGGAGTTGGCGGCGATCGCCCAGCGCAACCCTGAATTGAAAGTAGAAGAATACATTGTTTTAGATGTATTAGTCGGTCACGCCGTGCGGCTGAACTGGCAGGGAAAACACCCGGAAAGAGCGGACAGGTACGATGAAGATAAGGCGGCGGCGTGGCAAGGTTTTTACAATACTTCGCCTTACGTTTGTGCGAGTCACGTGCTCGATGCTTTCCGATTCTTGACGACGTTTGGATAGATAGAGTTTGTAGTAAGGACTTTAGTCCTTTCTTTGCCCACTCATTGGTAAGGACTAAAGTCCTCACTACAAACCTGCAAGGACTAAAGTCCTCACTACAAACCTATTACACTTTTTTAACAAGTCTAGTCAACAGAATATTTGCAGTAAAATAATGTCAGCTATTAGCTCAACTACCCGTGTCATAATCAAAGCCTACTTAGAAGTTTTTATCGAAAATCTTGTCAATGAATACAGAGGACGGCTAATACCGAAACTTGAGACTCCAGCAAAAGATTTATCTTCGCCATCCTCTACAGAACAATCGAAACTATTACAAACTGCGATCGTCCCGTCAGAGTTGCTGCGAATTAACGAGTTTGAAAGAGGTTTCAGCAGTAGCTTGGGTACAACCTATGAAGAATGTGCAAAACTCATTGCTTTGGAACATCACAGAGAAGCACACAGAAGCTATGAAATTACTGGTGAAGTTAGCATCGAGGCTATTAATGAAATCGAGCGTCAGATAGCGCTATTTGAGCAGTCAGCAGATAAGAATGCAAATAAACCTAGTTTTGAGGAAATGATTCAAGCTGTTCTTGATGCTCAAAAAAACAATCATTTAGTTAGGCGATCGGTCAAAGCAGATTTGTACGTGCTTGCCCGTGACGGGAGCAAATTTTTCTTTGAAATTAAAGGGTCAAAACCCAACAAAGGACAATGCTTGGAGGTAATTCAACGGCTGTTGAGATTTCATTTACTGTGCGGAGAGTCTCGCCCCGCTGCTCAATGTTATTATGCTATGGCTTACAATCCTTACGGGCCAAATCGTTCAGATTATAAATGGTCAGTGGCAAGGAAGTACACGCCTTTTGATCGAGCTGTAATTATGGGACATGAGTTTTGGAATATCATAGGAGGAGAGACTGCCTATGAAGAACTTTTGGCTATATATCAAGAAGTCGGACGGGAGAAGAGCAAGCAGATGCTTGACGAGCTTGCTTTTGGATTTTAGTAGGGTACAATTTTCATCCCAGCAATACCTAGTTTTGAGGCTAAAACCTTTGATTGACAACAAACCGATAACTATTAGCCTCTTTGCGGGAGCCTACGGTTTAGATTTAGGACTCGAAAAAGCCGGCTTTCAAACAGTAAGTTTAGTAGAAATCGAACCTGATGCTACCAAAACTATCTCTCTAAATCGTCCCCACTTATCGCCATGTGCTGTACCGAGAGATATTGGCCAAGTTAATGCCGAAACCCTATTGCAAGAAGCTGGGAAAATCTTAGGTTTAGATAGACCTCTGCGCTCTAACGAAGTAGATTTAGTAACTGGCGGCCCCCCGTGTCAACCCTTCAGTACAGCCGGAAAACGCGGCTCTGTTGGCGATCCGCGCGGTAGCTTATTTATGGACTTCATACGCATTGTTGATGAAATTAAACCCCGGTTTTTTATCATGGAAAATGTTAAGGGGTTGCTGTCAGCTCCTATTCGACATCGACCTCACGATCGCAGAGGTTTAGGTTGCCCGCAATTAGAACCTGATGAGATGTCTGGTGCAGCTTTACAAGTGATTTTGGCAGAAATGAAACGAATTGGTTATGAAGTTGTATATGATTTGCTCAATACTGCTGACTATGGCGTTCCTCAATGTAGAGAAAGAGTTATTTTTATTGGTTATAAAAGTAACGATCCAGTTACTTTGCCCCTGCCAACTCACAGTCAAAAAGGTACTGGTAAAAAACCAAAATGGCTGACACTTAGAGAAGGATTAAAGGATTTAGTAGATTCTCCGCCAGAATTTGTCCCTTACTCAGAAAATCGTCTCAAGTATTTGCGTTTGTTAACCGCTGGTCAAAACTGGAAGGATTTACCCAGCGAATTAAAAGCAGCAGCAATGGGAGGGGCATATAAATCTGAAGGTGGTAAAGTGGGTTTCTATCGACGCTTAGCGTGGGAGAAACCGTCACCTACTGTCACAACAAGCCCCCATCAAAAGGCTACAGATATGTGCCACCCCGATGAATTACGTCCTTTGAGTGTCAGAGAGTGCGCGCGAATTCAGACATTTCCCGATGACTGGGTTTTTCATGGCTCAACAACTTCTAAATACCGACAGATTGGGAATGCGGTTCCTGTATTATTAGGAAAGGCGATCGGTGAATATCTTTACCAGATCGTGAAAGGCGATCGAGTACAAGGGCGAGAAATAATTAAACAACTTTCTCTCTTTAATTAACTGATATTTAAAACCGAGTTGAGGAGAAATAAAAGTGTCAGAGCAACTTCATGAATTATTAGCATTTGTTTTAGAAAAAGAAGTAGGACTGCCTGCCAGTAAGTCTCGCTCTTTCGCCAGTCATTTTGCGGAGTTAGAAGAATTTTTTCAATTACAAGCAGAAACACTCAGAAACGGCATCAGCAGCATTTCTGGCAAAAGAGCGCTCAGATTTACTCCCGATGAGATTGAACGCATTTTAGCATTTATATCTTCAGGCAAGCTTTCGCTGCAACTTACTATCGCTGAAAATTTTTTAGCCAGTATTTGTCGGGATTTTACTGGGCGACAGCTAGTTATGGTTGAAAATCTGACTTTAGGGAAAATTCATCCCAACCCATTTTTAATCAGGGCGTTAAATCTGGACACTCCAGAAGAAGTTGTCAGGCTTAATGTTTATATGACTGCTACTAGGTCTATTGTCACTTCAATGGGATTTTTTATTCAAAAACTATTGATATCTTGCTCTGAAAGTGCAGAAAGTCCACCGGGAAAGTCAGGATGGGACGCAATTAAAACTACCAGTGATGGCCAGAAATGCTGGATACAGGTCAAAAGCGGCCCGAATGATATGGATAAAGACCAGATAGTCTATTGGGCTGACAAAATTCAGGAAAAAATCAATGCTGGCGATCGCGCTTATATTGGTATAGCTTACGGGAAAAGAACTAATAAAACTGTAACACTTGGTTTACTGAAGCAAATTTTGCCAAATTCGGAAATGATCACTTTAATAGGTCGAGAACTGTGGGATTTTGTCAGTGAAGATACTCGCTATACTGTGAATCTGTTTGAAGTTTTGCGTCAGTCGGCTAGTCAAGTTTTAGCACAAAGTTCTATTGATGAAGCTATAGAAAGGTGTAGCGATCGACTGATCGATGAATTTATCGGCAAGTACGGCGAGGGAAGTCAAGGTGTTTTTAACTACATCGCAGATATATTTTGATTTACAGGTTCGTAGTAGCGCCCAAACGCTACTACCAACCCCTAAACTACAAAACTCCTTTAGAGCTCGGAATCCGACTGGCGCGCCGGGGATCGATCGCCACCGCCATCCGCAGAGCCCGCGCAAATGCCTTAAACGCGGCTTCGACAATGTGATGAGAATTCCCGCCCTGCAACTGTCTGACGTGCAGTGTCATTTGAGTGTGGTTCACCACCGCAGCAAAAAACTCTCTCACTAACTCGGTGTCGTAACTACCGATGCGCTGGGTGGGAATTTCCAAGTTGTAACTTAAATGAGGCCTTCCCGAAAAATCTAGCACTACTTCAATTAATGCTTCATCCAGCGGGGCGATGAAGTGTCCGAAGCGAGAAATTCCCGATCGATCTCCGACAGCTTTTGCTAGGGTTTGACCTAAGGTAATGCCCACATCTTCGTTGGTGTGGTGATCGTCAATCGCCAAATCGCCGATCGCCTGTACGTCCAAATCGATCAATCCGTGAGAAGAAATCTGTTGCAACATATGGTCTAAAAACGGAATCCCCGTTGAAGCCTTGCAAGTTCCCGAACCGTCTAGATTGAGGCTGACAGTAACATCCGTTTCCAGTGTCGTGCGCTTCACCAAGGCTGCCCTGGCGATCGTGTTACTGGAACTTGGAGGAGGTACAGGCGGGCGATCGATTATTTCCATAATTCGCAATTGGTCATTCATTAGTTATTGATAATTGATAATTGAAGATTACAGCTCGATCGGTGTAGAGTCTCAAGTATTTACTTTAATCCTGGACACACAGACTCTACTTGTAGGGTGCGCACTGCGCACCTTACCCTAAGCTCAAAATGCTCGACAACTGTTACATTCCCATGATTTCGTAACCAGCATCGACATACAAAACTTGACCCGTAATCCCGCTAGATAGATTGCTGCACAGAAAAGCCGCAGCATTTCCCACTTCCTGCTGAGTTACAGTCCGCCGCAGCGGGGCCACTTCCTCAACGTGGTGGATCATGTCCAGAATGCCGCCAACTGCTGACGAAGCCAAAGTCCGAATCGGGCCCGAAGAAATGGCATTTACCCGAATATTTAACGGGCCGAGTTCCGCCGCCAGATAGCGAACATTCATTTCTAAAGCAGCCTTAGCAATTCCCATGACATTATAATTAGGAACTACCCGCACGCCTCCCAAATAAGTTAGGGTGATAATACTGCCGCCTTCGGCCATCAGCGGTTTAGCAGCAGCACAAAGCCGCACCAGGGAGTAAGCGCTAATATCCAAAGCATTGGAGAAACCTTGGCGCGAGGTGTTGCTGAAATCTCCGGAAAGTTCGTCCTTGCCGGCAAAAGCCAGACAGTGAACTAGGACATCTAACTTGCCCCATTTGTCGGCGATTGTTTGAAAAGTAGACTCGATTTCGCTCTCGTCTTGGACATTGCAGGGCAGATACAGACTGGGATTGAGCGGTTCTACCAGTTCGGCGACTTTGCGCTCGTGCTTGCCTTTCTCGTCCTTCAAATAAGTTATGCCGAGGTTAGCCCCAGCTTTGTGGAGCTGCTGGGCGATGCCCCAGGCGATCGAGCGATTGTTGGCAATGCCCGTAACAAGAGCATTTTTTCCGGTCAAATCTATCATCAAAAAAAGTGGGTGGAAACCCCGTCACTTCGGCTACGCTCAGCGCATCGCCTTCGCTTGACGGCTTTACAAAAATATACAAAACACAGCCAACCATATCACAGAAGACGTGTTAGAGTGTGAAGATGGAAAAAGCCTATCGCTACCGATTCTACCCTAATACCGAGCAAGAAAATCTCTTGCGACGGACAATGGGTTGCGCCCGGTTAGTGTACAACAGGGCTTTGGCTTACCGCACAGAATCTTGGTACGATCGCCAGGAAAGAATTGGCTATGGCGAAACTTCGTCTATGCTAACGAATTGGAAGAAACAGGAAGAACTTGATTTCTTAAATGAAGTTAGCTGCGTACCTCTTCAGCAAGGACTGCGCCACCTTCAGACAGCATTCACCAACTTCTTTGCAGGACGAGCTAAGTATCCTAATTTCAAGAAAAAGCATAACGGCGGCAGTGCTGAATTTACCAAATCTGCCTTCCGCTGGAAAAACAGACAGGTATTCTTAGCTAAATGTAGCGAGCCATTACCCATCCGCTGGAGCAAACAAATTCCCCAAGGGTGTATCCCGTCAACTATTACGGTAAAATTAACGCCCGCTGGACGTTGGTTTGTCTCCATACTTGTAGATGATTATACAATCCAATCGCTTCCCAAAATAGATAAGACTATCGGATTGGACGTGGGGATTACAAGTTTGATTGCTACTAGCGACGGCGATAAAATTGCCAATCCCAAGCCCCCTAAGAAGCTTCGGAAGAAGTTGAAAAGAAAGCAAAAAGCGTTAGCTCGCAAGCGTCCGGGAAGCAACAATCGGGAAAAAGCCCGGAGACAAGTCGCAAAAGTTCACGCACAGATAGTCGATGTGCGTAAAGATTTTCTTCATAAGCTAACGACTAAACTCGTTCGTGAAAACCAAACGATTGTAGTTGAGGACTTGGCTATCAAGAATATGGTGAAAAACCATAAGCTAGCTCTTGCCATTAGTGATGCTAGTTGGGGTGAATTGATTCGCCAGCTAAGCTACAAGTGCGATTGGTATGGTCGGGATTTAATCAAAATAGACCGCTGGTTTCCTAGTTCTAAGCGCTGTGGAAACTGCGGTCACATTGTTCAAAAATTGTCTTTGAATATTCGCGAATGGGAATGTCCTAAGTGTCGAACGAACCACGATCGCGATATCAATGCGGCAAAAAATATTTTGGCGGCTGGGCTAGCCGTTTCAGTCTGTGGAGCAACCGTAAGACCTGAAGAGAGCAAATCTCGGAAGGCCGGTGCTATGAAGCAGAAACCTAATCGGTGATGATTGGGAATCCCCGTACCTTGTTTGTCGGGGTGGATGTCAAACAGCGTGTGCTTACCTTAATATTAGATGACAGTAACAGAATCCCTAGACATTGGAGGTAGGGCAGTATATTTACTCAATAAGGTTAATCGACAAGTTAAAAACTATTGATTAGTACAAAGGATCTCGTCGTGACACATGATAGACCGCTAGCAGCCGTGTTCCGCCAAATCAGCGGCGGGGCTTTTCCACCCATTGTCGAAAACTTTGAACGGGGCAAGACAATTTTTTTCCCTGGAGACCCGGCTGAGCGTGTCTACGTTCTCATTAGAGGTGCTGTGAAGCTCTCCAGGGTGTACGAAGCAGGGGAAGAAATTACAGTCGCCCTGCTGCGCGAAAACAGCGTATTTGGGGTGCTGTCTCTGATTACGGGACACCGATCGGACAGGTTTTACCACGCGGTAGCCTTTACGCCGGTAGAGTTGATCTCGCTGCCTATCGAACAAGTCGAGAAAGCGCTCAAGGAAGACCCGGAATTGTCGATGGTGATGCTCCGGGGGCTGTCGTCTCGGATTTTGCAAACCGAGATGATGATCGAAACGCTGGCACACCGAGATATGGGATCGAGACTCGTCAGCTTTTTGCTGATTCTGTGCCGGGATTTTGGCGTGCCGAGTACGGAGGGGATTACGATTGATTTGAAGCTGTCCCACCAGGCGATCGCGGAGGCGATCGGCTCGACGCGGGTAACTGTGACTCGTTTGCTGGGGGATCTCAGACAAGAAACCATGATCTCGATCCACAAGAAAAAGATCACAGTTCACAATCCGGTGGCCTTAAGCCAGCAATTCACTTGATGCCGAGAAACTATGGGATTTTGGATTTTGGATTCTAGATTCAATCCAAAATCCACAATCTACAATAAAAAATCGGAATGACTGCTGGATACATCCTAGTATTTGTAATTTTAGTTTTGGGGGGTGTGATCGCTACTGTCAGCGATCGCCTTGGGACGAAAGTCGGCAAGGCCAGATTGAGTTTGTTTAAACTGCGCCCCCGCGATACCGCTGTTGTAGTGACAGTGATGGCCGGCAGCATCCTGTCAGCAATTACTTTGGGCATTTTGTTTGCTAGTAGCAAGCCGCTGCGAACCGGAGTTTTTAGCATAGACGAGATTCAAAAAAGACTCAACAACGCCCGCAGAGAAATCAACCAAGCCACTCAAGAAAAAAATAGAGTTGAAACTGAATTAGCTCGATCCAGAGCCGCTCAAGCGCAAGCTAGAGCCAATTTAGAGCAAATTAATCGATCGCTCCAAGCAGCCAATGCCGAGCAAGCCAAGACGCAAACAAAATTAAATTCGCTGCGGGCCCAGCTCAACAGCGTGGAAGCAGCCAAGTCTAAAACTGAACAGCAGTTAAGTCAGGTAGAAGCAGCAAAATCTCAGACAGAAGAACAGCTTGCTACTGTGGAAGCGGCGAAATCCCGCACCGAAGAACAATTGAAATTGGTGGAAACGGCGCGATCGACTACCAGAGCTCAGCTCGATCGCACCGAGAACCAATTAAAAACAGTTTCAGGCCAAAAAACGACTTTGAGCTCGGAAATCGCCCAACTGCAAGAGGAACGCCAACAGTTGATCGAGCAGCGAGAGCAGGTAAAAACTCAAATTGCTCAGCGCGATCGAGAAATTGCCCAGCGAGAGGCAGAAATTACTAAACGAAATGCGGCAATTGTCGATCGCAACAAGCTAATTGCCGAGCGAGATAAGGAAATTGCCCAGCGCGCGGAAAATCTCGCCTCGCGCGATCGCACAATAGTCGAGAGGGATAAAGTAATTGCCGAGAGGGAAGCACTTTTAGAAACTCTGGGACAGCAACAAGCTCAACTCGAACAGCAACAAACAGTCTTGCAGCAGCAAGTGCAAGTTTTGGAAAGGGACTTTCAAGCCATCCGCGAGGGAACAGTTGCGATCAGGCGCGGTCAAATTTTAGCTGCTGGCGTTGTTAGCATCCAGGAAGCGGGTACGGAGAGTCGCGCGATCGATCGACTGTTGCAAGAAGCAAATAAAACCACCGTCGGACTGATGCAGCCGGAAAATACTAAGGTTAGAGAACAGGTTATTCAAATTACTAAAGCGGAAATCGATCAATTAATCAGTCAGATTAAAGACGGTAAAGACTACGTGGTGCGGATTGTCGCCGGTGCTAATTACCTGCGACAAGAAAAGGTAATTAAGGTATTTGCAGAAGCCGAAATCAATCGAGTGGTGTTCCGCGCTGGAGATGTGATTGCAGCGGTGGCTGTCGATCCGGTAGCTTTACCTGACGAACAGGTGCGGCAGCAGTTGCAGGAATTGATCGAAGCTTGTCAATTTCGCGCTCGGTTAATTGGTGTTGTCGGCGGTAGAGTCCAAGTTGCGGACAATCGGATTGAAACTTTGGCTGGTTTTGTCGATCGACTGCAACAGTACGAGAAACAACTAGAGGTTCGGGCGATCGCCGCAGAAGTCACATACATCGCCGGGCCGCTGAAAATCGATTTAGTTGCCCTCTCAAACGGAGTCGTTGTTTTCCGCACCGGACAACAGGAGCCAAGTAGGGGAGATTTAAAACTTAGATAAGAAGTGCGATCGATCTATCGAATTTCAGCAAAAATTTTGGGCAATTGTTCAAAATTTTGCTTGACATTTTCGCGCCATTGACATATCATTAAATCATGGGAATCCGTGCCGCCATATATATAGCAATCCTAGGGTGCGTCGCCACCAAAAATATCGAAACAATTAATTAAAACGGGGAAGCAAATATTGTGGTAAAAACCCGGTTTCTGATTGCTGCGGGGGGTGAAAGAAACCGGGTTTTTTCGATAAATTAAAACTCCCA
Organism: Microcoleus sp. PH2017_12_PCY_D_A; assembly: GCF_020738565.1. NCBI lineage: Bacteria > Bacillati > Cyanobacteriota > Cyanophyceae > Oscillatoriales > Microcoleaceae > Microcoleus > Microcoleus sp. PH2017_12_PCY_D_A. Next base: position 37,687 of record NZ_JAEQCI010000013.1, read on the forward strand.
AGCACAGATTGTGGCAAAAACCCGGTTTCTGATCTTGAGATAGTAGGGTGCGTCGCCATCGGCAATTTGCCAATCTAATCGACAATCTCACAGCGACGCACCGCCAGAATCAGATACGCCTTCTGATATCATGTCTGGTCGATTATCATAACAAAAAACGGTTTGTAGTGCGGACTTCAGTCCGCTCTTCGGTTGCGGACAAAAAACGGTTTGTAGTGCGGACTTCAGTCCGCTCTTCGGTTGCGGAAAAAAAACGGTTTGTAGTGCGGACTTCAGTCCGCTCTTCGGTTGCAAAAAACGGTTTGTAGTGCGGACTTCAGTCCGCTCTTCGGTTGCGGACAAAAAACGGTTTGTAGTGCGGACTTCAGTCCGCAATATTGAGCGGACTGAAGTCCGCACTACGAACGAATCTTGCTGCGGGGGGTCAAAGAAACCGGGTTTTTTCGATAAATTAAAACTGGCAAACAAAGATTGTGGCAAAAACCCGGTTTCTGATTTTAGGCTTTATATGGCCGCACGGATTTCCATGATGATATAATATGTCAATCTAGCAAAAAAGTCAAGTAAAATAAGATTGAGTTAGTCGGCGCTCAAGCCCAACTACAAACTTATTAAATGAGGACTCATAAATATGATTTTAGGTTTCGATCCGGGGAAAGACAAGTGCGGCATCGCCGTGATGGGTAGAGATAAGAACGTCTGCTACCATCAAGTAGTGCTGTCCGACGAAGCAATATCTACTATTCAATCTCTGTGCAAACAGTTTCCCATTGAGTTATTAGTCATGGGAGACCAAACAACTTCTAAAAGTTGGAAACAAAAACTCAGTCAGAGTTTGTCCCCGGAGATCGAAATTGTTCGGGTTGACGAGAGGTACAGCAGTTTGGAAGCGAAGGATCGTTACTGGGAAATGTACCCTCCGACGGGCCTTTCTCGCTTGATTCCGCAGGGAATGCGGACTCCGCCGCGGCCTGTAGATGATATAGTGGCGATCGTCCTAATTGAAAGATATTTGAACAAAAGTTAGCGATCGAACCTGCTAAGTCTGTTGAACCATCCACACCAAAAATCCTAAAATGGTTTCCACGGGAAGCAGGGGATAATCGGTAAGGTCGATCGCCACTGTGGTTCCCGAAAGCTTGAGAAAACGCCATTGAGTGCCACTGCTGATACAACCGTAGATAGTTGCGATCGGGCGTTCTGCTGCTTCGTTAAAGCGCTGTGCTGCTACCATTTCAGCAATACATTGACCGATCCCTTCGTTCAAATCGGCTTTTTTTGCTTCCACAACTACGATCGCGGGCGCTTCTACTGTAAGCTGTTCGGGCGATCGGCTAATTAAAAAATCGACGTATCCGGTGAGCTCGCAACTGGGGTCAACATTGAATTCCCGTCCCGAAAATAAACTGATTTGGCGGTTCATCAAGCGCCGGACTTCTTGCAAAACTGGGTAGACAATGGCTTCAGATCTGGCTTTTTCTGAACCAACTGCGATCGTCCAAGGCAAATCTTCTAATTCGCTAGTCAATCTCGGACTGGGATTAATTGATTCCACCTCAGGAAAAAACCTAGTTCCCTCCACGATAGTTAACTGAAAGTCTTTTTTAGCTTTAGTAATTGTGAATTGACTGTAAGGCATAATGTGCGATCGCTCTTTATGAAATTTAAAATGCTATGGACAATATCCGGAAGGCGCACTCTGATTTTTTACGATCGATCGCCCATTTCCTGCAACCAACTCACCAAATCGTCCGCGCTATTAAAATCAAGCACAGCTTCTGTCAAACTATCAAATCGAGCGCTAGATAACTGTGCAATTCTAGATTTGATTGACTCATCCAACGTTCCCAGCTTTCGTTCCAGCAAACGAATCACAGTATTAATTTGACGCTGCAAACCCTGCTGCAAACCCTGCTGCAAACCCTGCTGCAAACCCTGCTGCAAACCCTGCTGCAAACCCTGCTGCAAACCCCTTTCTAATCCTGTTTCTAACATTTCTTCTCTCGACCTTTGCTGATCTTGCAGATAAAACACCTGTGCTTCCAATTGATCTAATTCTTTGCGGCTGAGGTTTACGGTATTAGCAATACCAAAAGCTTGCTGAATCGATGCAGTTGTTTCCAGCGATTCTGGAACCATTTCCAAATTCGGTGCTTCTCTGATAAAATAAATCCACTTGTCAGCTAGAGATTCTAACTCATCAACAGATTTATTAAATTTTGGTAATTCCACAAAAATTAGCGTCATTGTCGGACAGATATAATCAAAATGTTCCTCCTCTTCTCTAAAAGAAAAACGGGAAATAATTTTATTGGTGTTTTCAAACAAAATAAAATCCGTAATTGTGATGGCAATTACCGGGTCTAAATTTAAGTAGCCCTTGCCCCGCGTGAGTTGATTTCCGTAAGCTTTCGCTGCATTGTAGGCAATCCGTTTTTCAAAGGCTTTAACATTCAAAACTTGCATTTCGATAATGACGATCGTTCCGTTATCTAGGGTTGCTTTGACATCTAAATAGGAGTCTTTCAATCCCAAAACCTCTCCGGATTGATACGGATCGAGAATTTGCAAATCTTCAATGGTGGGATTTCCTTGATAAATCAGGGCATTTAAAAAACTGATGAGAATCGGCTTGCTTGATTCGGAAGCAAAGATTTTTTTAAAGGCAAAATCTGTCCTGGGGTCGATAAATGTCATGGCTTTTAACTCCGATTTATAATTCTTGAAAAGTTTGTAGTAAGGACTTTAGTTTTTTTATTCTTAATTTTTAAGGACTAAAGTCCTTACTACGAACCGGGTTTAATTAACTGCTGCTAACTGTTTGTCTTTGGTTTCTACGGGTGCAGTCAAAGCTTCTTCCAAATCGGCACACCCGAGTTTTTCCTCCAAGATTGCCATCACTTCGCGGCCGAAATCATTGGAATTTCTCTGCCAAGCTTCTAAACAAATTTGTCCGAAAAATGAGCCCAAAGGTTCGGGATTCCAGAGCAATTTGCGCGCTGTCCAAGGCATCAAACTCATCGGATCGTAATCGGGTTGCAGAATATCTTTTTTGAAGGCGTATTCTTCTAAGATGGTGTGCGGCTGCAACCCGATAAAGAAAATTGCTGGTTCTACTTTATCGACTCCGAAAATTCGCTCTAATTCTCGGTGATAGGCAATAGTTTGTCGGATGGTTTCAAAGGTTTCGTCAATGACGTTGAATGAGTAATTTACCGAAACCACATCGTTGTAACCGGCGGCTTTTAAATCGCGGCAATTTTCCAAAACTACTCGCAGGTTGTAGCCCATCCGCATTTTGCGAACCAGTTCCTGGGAACCGCTGGTGATGCCGATTTCAAAGTAATTCATCCCGGTTTTTACCATCAAATCGCACAATTCGGGTGTGAGATTGTCCGCACGGATGTAAGCCGCCCAGTGGATGTCACTCATGCCGTCGGCGATGATTTTTTGCAATAATTCGATCGCATCGTCGATGAATTTGCGGGCGGGGATAAATTGCGCGTCGGTAAACCAGAAGTTGCGGATACCTCGATCGTACAATTGGCGCATCTCCGCCACCACCTCATCCCCCGGATTGATCCGCACTTGCTTCCCTTCAATCACCGTATAGATGCAGTAACAGCAATTGTGAGGACAGCCGCGCTTGGTTTGGACTCCGAGGTAGAAGTCCATATCCTGTAGATAATAGGAAAATTCTGGCCAAATAATCTCGATGTAGTTATAGTTGCAGGCAGTTTTCTCGATGCTTGCTGGCTTTTCGTGAATTAGCCGATCGCGCGGTACAGTTTCTCCTACCACATAACACCTTTCCTGAGCCAAATCTTCGCCTTTAATTAACTTCTCCAGCAACGCCTCGCCTTCGCCCACCGAAACCACAGTCCCCTGCGGCAAACTGCGGCCCAACTGCTCGTAAAACACGCTCACAGCACCGCCACCGACCACTGCACGGGCTTCCGGATGGTATTTCCGGGCCCGCTTCAATCCGCGCTTAATCAGTCCCAGATTGCGCCAGAGCTCGGTGTAGTAAGACGTGGCTAAACGCAGTCCTCCGAGTGCTCCCCGGAACTTGGTTAGGGGATTTTTGGCGTAGTAAAACTCGAAGGCATTTTGCAGCGGATTTCCGCCTCTACCGCCCACGGGCGCGTAAATTTGAATATCCCGCCAAGAGAAAACCAACAGCGTTGGCCCAAACTCATCTACGATCGCATCCAAACCTTTAGCGTAATCCAGCGGCGGTACTGCGCCTAAGTCGAAAATCCGCTGTTGGACATCGGGAAACAGCTTGTGTACGTGATCCGAAAGGTACACAACTCCGATCGGGAAAATCGGATTGCAAGGGAGGCGAACGTACAAAACTCGGTTTTCTCGGCTTTCCATGATTGCCATATCCTAATGTGGAACTTTTTTAACTATGTTTATATTCTTTTAATATAACTTTACATTCTCTCTAATTTTCGCAATTTTATATTAAATATTTTTAAATTTTGCTAAGAGGCTTCAGGCTGAGCGTGTGGGCGCAGGTCGGCGACCGCAGCAGAAAAAATGTGTTTTTTGAGTAAATACAGCATATATTGACCGAAAATCGCAGCAGGGAGCCAAAAATCCGATATTTATTTGGAAAAATAGAAAAGTGGGTGCGATCGGTCTCTAATGTGTTATTCAGTTGGTAGTCGGGTTTACAGTAGGTGGGGATCGCAAGATGTTAGCCTGAGAAGATAACTAAAACTTTTAGGCAAAGCCCCTCAGCATTTATGGCTCAAATTCTTGACCCAGTACCCTCAGACGCCCACAGCAAAATTCTCTGCTGCTACGTCAACGCCACGAGTCAAATTCAGATTGCTCGCATCTGCAACATTCCTAACTGGTACTTTGAACGAGTGGTGTTTCCCGGACAGCGTTTAGTCTTTGAAGCGATGCGGGCCGCAGCATTGGAAATTCACACCGGGATGATGGCCAGTGCAATTTTGTCGGATAAAATTCCTTGCGATCGCTTGCAGATTAACGAAGGCCCGTATTCTGCAATCAATCCTAGCAGATCCCGAGGACAAGCTCAGGGCGATCGCCCACCAATTTCTGGCCGCCCCAAATCCCGAGAAACCTCAGAACCTTTGACAGTACCCGCGCTAACAGCCGTCGATTAACGGAAGTTGTGAGTTTTGAGTTATAAATTGTCAGTAAATTGATAACTCGGCACTCAAAATTCCAACTCCTGCAAAGCGGTAAAAACTCAACAGTTAAGAATCAAAGTTTCTGAATAGAATTTTAGATCGAAACTCAAAATCGCCAAAATTATATTCAATCCGGTTGCTAGCGATGCAACCGGATTGATATTAGTCTGTTTTTGATATTTCCCTGAGTTTGGTTCACAGGTCAAAAAGCTGTGCAAAAATAGGATTAAACAGCTTTTCTAATTTCAGCCATGTCAGCAGAACCGATCGCACTTTCGCCATCTTCCCCTCCAGTATTTGAGCCGGCTGTATTCCGGCTTTCTCCCCTGATTAGAATCACGCTGTTGAGTTTGTACTTCGCCCTGAGTATTCCCTTACCGTTTTTGTCGGAAGTAACGAAAGCACCGATTCCGCCCGCTGCACTGTGGGCGGCAATTGCGATCGGCGCAGCGGGCCTCTACGGCGTGCTCAGCGAACGGGTAATCCTCAGCGAGGAGGGGATTGAAGTTACCTATCCGAAGTGGTTTCCGCGGGTGTTTCGCAGGGGCTGGACTCTTCCTTGGAGTGAGGTGAAAGCTCTTAAACCTCGATCGACCGGTCAAGGAGGTTTAGTGTACTATTTCCTGAGTCATGCCGGTGAAGGTTATCTGTTACCGATGCGGGTGGCTGGATTTGCTAAATTAGTGCGTTTGGTGCAAGCGAAAACGGGTATTGATACTAGAGATGTTCGCCCTTTGTCTCAGCCTTGGATGTATTTAATTTTGCTCTTCTGCACGCTGTTGCTGCTGTTGGTGGATGCGTGGACGATCGCAACTGCTATTAGCTTGAGAAGTTAAGAAATTCAAGTAATAATTGGCAATTGGTAATCTGTCAGGAATGACGCAACTATCAAAGAAATAGGGGCAACCACGAGTGGATTGCCCCTAAAAAACGCTATATGTTGGTGTGTTATATGGCGTCATGCACCCTGCATGACTCGATTATGGATGCTTTATTTCGAGCAGATTCCTAAACGCTAAAGAACGAGGAATTAGGCACATTGATCGTGTCTTGAATAACAGCAATCCGGTTTCCGTTTAACAGAATCTCCGTGTCAAATGCGCTGCCCCCCAGTTGAAGATCGCGATCCTTCCTTAGCGTGTACTGAGACAGACTGCCCTTAATCTGAATCTTGTCGCCCTCGCCCGCTACAAAACCTCGGATCAGCGCGAATTGGCTGGATGCAGTGTAGAAGGCAGTGGAGAAATTGCCAAGCACATAGGTATCTGCACCACCTCCACCTAAAAGATCGTCAACTTGAGCACCAGATTGATTGCCGAAGCCATTCAAGGTGTCATTGCCCAATCCCCCCGTGAGGAAATCTGAGCCCGCCTCACCATTCAAGACATCGTTGCCTTGGCCACCACTCAACTGATCGTTGCCAGTACCACCGAAAAGTACGTCATTGCCACCATTACCCTGGACGTTATCATTTCCGTTTCCAGCAAAGATTGTGTCGTTACCATCGCTAGGCAGAGCCGCACCACCGTTATCACCAAAGATGCGATCGTCTCCGTCAAGACCTTGAATGAAATCGTTTCCTCCAAATCCCCTGATTGTATCAGCTTGTAAAGTGCCGATTAGATTGTTGTTGCCGCTGTTACCTATAATTTCCATGTTGGGTTTCCTGTTTGTTCTTAATCCAGTGATGTGTAGACCCTAACAAGGCATCGTCTACGCATCGTCCACAGCAGCGTGAATCGATCGTGAATTGGTAAAATTTTCTGGCTTTACTGTTTTGGCTACTATGGAAAAGCTCAGCAATTTCATAACCGTAATTTTTTTGCTGAGGAATGAGAATTAAATAACTTACAAGCTTTATTATTCTTGTGGGATGGGCGTCCCGCCCGTTCTTTATGGACGGGCGGGACGCCCATCCCACTTTCATTGTGTAAATTATTTAATTTGCGATCCTGAGTACCCCTGTGGGTACTTTCTCTGCTCCTGAATCAATACATACGACTTTTTATGACTTTTTCTAGCTGGCATTGTCAGTGCATTGGTTTAACTTGGGTTTATCAGGTCAAACAAACCCGCTGATACTAATACTATTTCCCAAATTCATGCAACAGTAAAAACCTTAGATTGATTTGCTGAAATAAAGCCAAGGATGCAGATTGTAGCCAGAGTTTTTTGAAGTGGTATTTCAAGCGAAGATAACTGACTCAAAAGCACAATTTGATTTCTGGGAATTGACCAAAATCACACACTACTCACTCAATTAAGTTTTTGTAGGAGACACAATGTTATGACTCGATTAGCGTTAGCATTGCTCGGGCCGATGCAGGTAATGGTGAACGGACAGCCAATCCTCACTTTCCCCTATGAAAAAGTGCGGGCGCTGTTTGCCTATTTAGCGATCGAATCAAGCTATCCGCACCACCGCGATTGTCTGGCTGCGCTGTTGTGGTCAGATCAGTGCGAGTCAAATGCTCGCAGCAATCTTCGCAAAGCCTTATCCACGCTGCGTCATCTGCTAGGAGATTCGGCGGTTGACTCACCGCTATTTCTCACCACGCGCAACACGATTCAATTTAATCCGGCGGGCGATCGCACGCTTGATGTGGCTATATTGACTCAGTTGCTCGTGAAGCGGAGCTATCCCGAAGGGAATCGTCACAGTCAATATTCCCATTCGGATGCTGAACTCGATCCAGAATGCGTGTCTGATTTAGAACAAGCAGTGGCTTTGTATCGGGGAGCGTTTCTCGATCGAATTCAACTTCCAGATAGCGAAGCCTTTGAAGCGTGGGTGATGCTAAATCGTCAACGCTTCCACGAATTTGTTGTCAACGCCTGTATGGCACTTGTCACACACTACGAACACCAGCATAACTATCAAAAAGCACAACATTACGTGCAACGGCAGCTTCAACTAGAACCCTGGAATGAATCAGCCCATCAATGTTTGATGCGGATTTTAGCACTGTGCGGGCGGCGCACGGCTGCTTTGAAGCAGTACGATCGCTGCTGTCAGATTCTAGAACAAGAATTAGCCACCGAACCAGAACCCGCAACGATCGCCTTATGGGAAGCAATTCGATCGGGCACATGGAGTGACCGGGCGAGTGCAGATCGAGCTACAAAAAACACCAGAAAAAACTCGCTCGTTTTCAGTACCTTAACCACTTTAGGCTCGTTGTTGCCCCCTGAAGCAATGTTATCCAGAGATTAGGCAATCGCCCTTCAGAAATTTTGTTGGAAGGGGCGATCGCCACTCCCTCAGTAAATTTCATGGCAGGGCGATCGCAGTTGTCACAGACTCCTTATGGCACGATCGAGAAACCTGAATCCCTGATACTAGGATTAGCAACGAGTAACGAATGTCCTTTTGCATAGCAAAGAAGTTCGTGTGCCCAGGATTCAAATAATGCGAAAATTTCATCAACGAGAGAAAGGCAACGCGCTTGGGTTGACTCATCCAATTGAATTTTAGCAATCTCAACGCGATCGCTGCCCACCGAATGTCCAGACTCTCGACCGAAGTGAAATTCTCCACAGTAACGAAGTTCGATCCCGCGTCGAATTTCAATTGCCTTCGCTAAATTAAGCATGGTACTAAAGAGCACATTTCCGGTCTCCTCAATTGCCTCAATAATGGCAATACGTTCTACTGCACTTGCCCCTGAAATGAGAGCAGCAAGTCGGTAGGTCAGGATGCGATTTTGGCGTGTTTCATCGCTCCAGAGAAAACGCATCCACGATGTTGGGCTACACAGATGATCGAAACCGAGCTTAGTGAAATCTTCAAGATACCAAGGCCAATGATGATCGTCCTCATAGGTATGGATATTTACTTGCTCTTGGTATATATTGGTTGTGGGTTCCTCTCGCAGCATATACTTATTGATGTCGCCAAAGCTCAGAATGAAGTGCGCCATGCAAGGGTAAAAACCAAGCCTCTCTTCTTCAGTCAAACTCGAGTCGCGCATATGTTGGAATAAGGGCAAATTGGAGTAGGTTTGCTTATTTTTTAAGATTTTTTTCAGGACATATTTCATGATGATTTTTTCCGTCATTGTTTCTTGTTAATTCAGTGATGTGTATACCCTAACAAGGCATCGTCTAGGCATCGTCCACATTAGCGTGAATCGAGCATGAATTGGTAAACTTTTGTTGCTTCACTGTACGCGGCTGCTTTGAAGCAGTACGATCGCTGCTGTCAGATTCTAGAATAAGAATTAGCCACCGAACCAGAACCGGCAACGATCGCCTTATACCAATTTAATGTAAAGCTCCATAAAATTCCGATCCCCCTCGCATCCCCCTTAAAAAGGGGGACTTTGATTGGACTCTTGTCCCCCCCTTATTAAGGGGGGTTAGGGGGGATCGGAATATGTGCAGCTTCATAAAAAATTGGTATTATGGGAAGAAATTCGATCGGGCACGTGGAGTGACCGGGCGATTGGAGAGTCCGATCGGGTGAAGCTACCATCGATCTCTGCGGTTTCTAAGCGATCGGTTCCAAAATCCTTAGCGCTAGTGGGACAGTGATTAGCCGGACTCGATCTGACTAATTATTGTGCCCAATCTCCACTGCTCCAAGTGCTTTTAGGGTTGATATTTGAGCATCGGTTAGACCCGTGACACCTGCAATATTCATGCCTTCGTAAAGCCGAGGCGATCGCATTTTTTTCACACACTCACCCGTCTCCATTTCCCACAGATTAATAGCTCCATCGGCGCTGCCGCTGGCTATGGTTTTACCATCGGGGGAAATTGCGATCGCCCAAACTTCAGATGTATAGTTCTGGATGTTTTTAACGCATTCCCCGGAGCAAACATCCCACAACTTAATTGTTTTATCGTGACTGCCGCTGACCAAAATTTGCCCATCTAAACTAAACCGCACTGACCAAACTGAAGCCGCGTGACCGGGCAAGGTTTTCAGACATTCTCCAGACTCAACATCCCAAAGTTTTACCAGTTTGTCGTCACCGCTACTTGCCAAAATCTTGCCATCCGGGCTAAAGGCAACCGAAAACAACAAACTGGTATGACCTGAAAGAGTTTTGAAACATTCCCCAGAGTCAATATCCCACAATCTCAATAATTTATCATCGCCGCCACTGGCTAAAATTGTGCCATCTGGACTGAAAGCAATTGACCAAGCACGGCAACAATCTGACAGAATTTGACAGCATTCACCAGTCTGAACATTCCATAATCGGATGGTATGGGTATTCTCACTACTTGCCAATGTGCGACCGTCTGGACTGAAGTTTATAGCAAATACGATATTCGCAATGCTTGTACCCCCCTGCATTACCCGCAGCAATTGACCTGTAGCGACATCCCACAACCGGATAATGCCACTATTACTGCTGCTTGCTAGCATTTGACCATCTGGACTGAAGGCAACGCACCAAACCCAATTTGTGTGTCCTTGCAGTGTTTTGCTACACTCACCAGATTGGATATCCCATAATTTGAGCGTTGTGTCATCGCTACCGCTGGCTAATAACTGTCCATCTGGACTAAAGGCAAGGGATTTAATCCCGGCGCTGTAGCCATGCAATGTCCTGAATGATTCTCCTGTGTGCGTGTTCCAGAGGGTGACTGTGCGATCGAGACTGCCACTTGCCAGAATATGACCTTGAGGGTGAAATGCGATCGACCAAATCCAACCAGAGTGTTTCTGCATAATTTTGCAGCGGAAAGTTGCAACATCCCAGAGTCGAACTGTGCAATCATAACTGGCACTAGCGATCGTACAACCATCTGGACTAAATGCAACTGCTGCGACAGGATCGGTATGTCCCCGCAAAATCTTTAAACATTGCCCTGTAGAAATCTCCCACAAGCGCACAGTACAATCCCAACTGGCGCTGACCAAAGTTTGACCGTCTGGACTAAAAGCAATCGAGCGAATCGCGTTTGTATGCCCTTCCAATGTGTTAATAATTTCCCCTGTTTCAACCAGCCACAATTTTACCGTTTGGTCGTAACTACAACTCGCCAAAAGTTGACCGTCGGGACTAAAAATCACCGCCATCACAAAAGTGGTATGTCCGCGCAGCGTCTTTAAACATTCACCCGTTGCTACATCCCACAACTTAATTGTGCAATCCCAACTCCCACTCGCTAAAATTCCCCCATGTCCCCCTTGGTAAGGGGCGAGCGGGCTAAATGCGACCGAATTTACCCATCCGGTATGCTCTGTTAATGTTTGAATACACCTACCCGCAGCCAAATCCCATAACTTAACGGTATGGTCAAAAGAGGCACTTGCTAAAATTTGATTGTTGGGACTAAAAGCGACACCAACAATCCAACTGGAGTGTCCTTCACAGGTGAGAAAATCTCGATAATCTTGCGATCGGCAGACTCGAATTTTGCCATCCACATTGCCCACTGCCAAAAACTTACCATCTGCGCTAAAGGCAACAGATATAGCCCCATTTGAATTACTGGTAAAGACGGATTTAGACAGATCGGAATTGGCAAAGTTAACTCGATGCAAGTTGGCATTTATCAGATAAGCTTGCCAGATACTCAAGTATGAAAAATCATATCCGCTTAACTTTATTTTTAGTTGAAGTAACAGGTTAATCAAATTGCCACCCGCATATCCCACTGAGTTGGGAAATTGCGTTCGCATCCGAAACAAAACCTCATTTAGTTGATATTCAACTTCTTTATTAGACCGGAATTCGCCCAGAATTCGTTCAGCCAGCGGTGTTAATATTAAGCGAATTTGGCTTTCTCTGATGTAATCTTTCGCCTCTGCTTTAATCAGGGCGTGGCTGACGAATAAATCTAGATTTTGCGACTGAATTTCCCGCTCAAATCGATCGATTAACTGTTCGGTAACATACTCCATCACCACAGGTTGTAGGGTGAATTTTCCGGCATTATTTTCAATCAGCGATCGCCCTCTCAGGGATAACAAAGCATCCAGGAGTTTAGATTGTGAAGGAATCGCCACAAAATTCGCCCGCAACTCGGCAAGGGTTATCCATTCTCGATCGATCGCCAGCCAATACATAATCTGCTTTTCCAAGTTTGACAAACGATTAAATTGTCCGTCGAGCAGAATATTTATATCTCCGAAAGCGAGCGCTCCCTGCTCCAAAAAGTTGCTAATATTGCCATCAAATAAATCTCGCACGGTTGTCGAGACAATTTTGAGCGCCAGGGGATTACCGCAATAATGTTGAGTTAAATTTATCCAATCGGTTTCTGTTTCGGAAAAACAGCCATTGGCTTGAAAAATTTCTTGCACTTCCAGGGAACCTAACCCTCTTAAGGGTAAGCTTCGCACAGGTGAGGTTTCGCCTTCGAGCGGGATCAAAGTTGTGGGTTTTTCCCGACTTGTTAATAGCAGACAACTAAAATGGTATTCGCTGCCAATTCGTCTGAGAAGCTCGCCATATCCCTCGTAACCTTCTCGATATTGTTCTATTCTACCTGGGAATGTTGCGTTATCGTTACTGCCTATAATTGTCTCAATATTATCGAGGATCAAAAGACAGTGGGAGGAACGTAAATATCCCATCAGTTGAGTGATTTGATCTGCCAATGATGTCGGAATTTCTGTTTCTTGTTGCTCGGAAATAATTTGAATCAAATTTAACAATACATCCTCAATTGGTGGCGCGTTGCGTAAGGATTGCCAAATCAGAAATTCAAAGTTGTTTTGAAGTGCGATCGCGAGTTTTGCAGCCAGTGATGTTTTGCCAATTCCCCCCATTCCGACTAAGGCAACCAAACGGCAGGAGTCGCTAACAATCCATTGTTGCAGTTGCGCTAATTCCTGATTTCTACCGTAAAATGTGGAGACATCAACGATTTCTCCCCAGTGGCGGTGCGCTGCAATTTCTTGTTGTTGAATTTGCTGTTGCAGCGATGGTATTTTTTCGATTTCGGTGCTGGGTAATTCTACGAAAACCCGACGCAACCGCCGCCCTATTACTGCCTGAAGATTGCTTTTAGTAACCTTTTCTCCAAGTGCAGTAGTGAGTAGTTTCCATAACTTGTAACCCACATCTTTGATATAACTAGCATCATAGCCAGCGCTCTCGGCAATATCTAAATAAGATAGCCCTTCCCAAGATTTGCGAAATACGATCTCTTGGATGTTGCTGAGGGAAGTTGGCGCGATCGCTGTATCTAAAATTTTCAGTGCTTCTTCCACAGTCATCGCTTTACAAAACCTCTAAACTCGTCTTCTGAGATCTTGCATTTATTCTAGCTGAAACGGGATCTTGGGCCCATCCCACCAGGCGAGGTGACAACCCCGCCGGAAACCAAGACAGGGCTGATGGAGGTTAAAAGCTGTGACAACAAGAGTCAAAAGCCCCACCCGTGGCGGATTTACCAAACTCGCAGCTCAAAAAAGATGGAGTCGAAATTGTTGGTGAATATCCGTTCATAATTTACTAACGTTTGCTAACAAACTGAAATTTACTTGCTTCAACCGTAGGTGTCGGCACTTCTACGTCCACAAGCCTTCAGGAACTGAGACTCAGCCCCATACGTTCTATATTCAGAGCCGCATTCAAATCACGATCCATTGAATGACCGCATTCGGTGCAGTCAAAAACACGGTCAGAGATCGTCAATTCAGAATTCTTCCGCCCGCAATTGAAGCAGGTCTTACTGCTGGGCTCCCATCTTCCAATGATGAATAACTGCGAGCCATGCAGCTTGCACTTGTATTCAAGTTGCCGACGAAATTCATAAAATCCCAGCATTGCAACTGCACCCGCCAGTTTGCCAAATTTCAGCATTCCAGATACATTTAAATCTTCAATGCAGACCGCTTGAAAGCTGTGAGCCAAATAGGTTGTAAGCTTATTGAGGAAGTCTTTACGAATGCAGGTTAAGCGATAATGCAACTGTGCAATACGCTCAAGAAAGTCTTTGTAGCCTTGCGATCCACGCTGTTTGTTGCGGTTCAAGTATTGCAGGATCGCAATTTTCGCCTTTAACCGTTTGTATTCTGGGGGAGCGTCAAACACTTGCCCGTTGGATAGAGCGGCAAATTGCTTCACTCCGAGATCAACACCTACAGACCGATTGGTTTTCTCGGTCTGCACTGGCTCAATTTCGATTTTGAAGCTAATAAACCACTTGTCAGATTGACGGGAAATGGTTACGTTTTTAGGCTTTACTTGCGGCAAAGTTTCAAACGTCTTCAACACCCCGATCGCGGGAACTTGGATGTGATTAGACCCAAGGACTTTGATCGTTCCATCCAACATGAATGAGTCATGCTGCCCCTTTTTCTTGAATCTTGGCGGACTTTTCTTTTTCTTGAAGCAGTTATCCCAAGCGTCACGCAATGCTTTCAAGGCATATTGAGGGGCGCATTTGGAAACCTCGTAGTACCAAAGATGCTCAGGTTTAACCATCGCAACTAACAGCTTATGCAAGTCGATGCTGCTGGGAAATTTTAGCTTTGATTCAGGATTAGCTTTGTTGTAATCGAGAATATTCTGAGTTAGCCAAACTCCCCAGTTGTAGGCATGACGAGCAGTTCCAGCGTGTTTTGCCAAAACTGTGCGCTGTTTATTGTTGAGGTTGAGTTCTGTCTTGAATCCTAGTAGCATGAGTCTATTGTACATCGGATAAGCGTACATATGTATGTCTACAAGAGAAAACTTTCGACTTTCGGATAAAGAGTCAGCAATCCTTTCACTGTATTGCCAGCAAGAGGATCGCACCAAGACGGATGTGGTTCGCGAATTGGTTAGAGCCTTGGAAGATAGGCTCACTCCTGAAAATAAGCAATTGTTAGCAAATAGCAGTAAATCAATCACTGTTGATTAACCTTCTTGCAATCTGCTGTAAATACAAGAAACCCGGCTTTTCAAGAAAACCGGGTTTTTGAGTTGAAAGAGTTTTAAGTTAACTTGCGCGCCTCAATTCGATTTCCGAGTGTTAGGCGATTCGTAGTAAACTCCAGAACCTGTATCGGAAACAAAGTGACAATCCCAGTAAGAGCGAATAAAGCTCTTCCAAATTGGATCGGTTGATTTGCGATAATAATCTCCCAACAATGGCTTGATGGCTTCTGTTGCTTCCTTCAAGTGATAGTGCGGCATTGTCGAGAAAATGTGGTGGGCGACGTGGGTGCCGATGTCGTGATGGATGGAATTGATGATTCCGTAATCGCGATCGATCGTAGATAGCGCGCCTTTCAAGAAATACCAGTCATCTCCGCGATACCAGGGAATATCGGCTTCTGTGTGGTGCAGGAATGTTACCAAATCCAGCCACATTACAAAGATTACGTAGGGAACTAGGTAGAATTTGAGTAAAAACAGCCAACCAAATTGATAGGTTAATGCGCCTAAAAAGGCTACCATCAATACTAAGGATGCGGAACTCGTTAACACGTCCGCTTTTTCGGAAGGACGGAAAATCGGGCTACCGGGCATGAAGTGAGAACCGACTCGATCGGGCGATCGCCGAAACAGATAAATTGGATAGGCAAATAACATCAAATAAAAGCGTCCTAGCTTTTCGTACCAGGGCATTTGATTGTATTTGCTCTCCGACACGGGATACCAGCTTTCATCGTTGTCCAAGCTGCCTGTATTCGCGTGGTGGGTTCTGTGGCTGATCCGCCAACCGTGGAAGGGTACGAGAATGGGTGCGTGGGAGAGGTGTCCGATCAGGTTGTTGAGCCATTTGCTCTTAGAAAATGAACCGTGCCCGCAGTCGTGGCCGACTACAAACAATGCCCAAAACATGGTTCCCTGCATGAACCAGAAGATTGGATAAAATAACCAGGAATCGAGGCTGTAGGCGATCGCGTATAAACCTGCGATAATTCCAAGATCCAAAAAGAAATAAGCTAGAGATCTCCAAGCCGAGGGTTCAAAACAATGGGCTGGAATGGCTGCTTTGACATCACTAAGAGTAAAAGGTAACTCTTTTGTACGAGAGGATGAGCCTGGATTGCTCGGCTGATTGAGAACAGTATTTGATTGCACGAAGTTTCCGATTTAAGCTGACTTGAGAAACCGCATTCCGCCTTTTAACATTCACTTTCAGCCCGCAAGGAGCCATATTTTTTACTCTGCAAGGGTTTCTAAAGTTCTTTAGTTCCGCATGAATCGCCCGCCCGCGATTCTCAAGCAAGTTTGCTTGTAGAATAGTTGTGTGGGGAGATTTAGCGCGATCGACCCTGTTATCTGAAAAAATCCTATGTGTCCGTTGTTGGTACGAAATGCGACTTCAATTTGAGATCGCACTTTCTGGAGGAATTACCTCCAGTTCGCAGGTAGCATACAACATTTCCAGCAGGTATTGTCAACGAGAGTGTAGGTTGAGCCGATCGATTTTAGATTGGCGATTTTAGATTCAAGGACAAATCTCAAATCCGAAATCTCAAATCGGAGTCTTGGGTTTCACATCAAGCCCTACCTCAATACGCTTGGGCTAACACTGTTTATTGCCCGGAGATCCCCCTCGCATCCCCCTGATTGTCGGGGGACTTTGAGAAGATTCTTGTCCCCCCCTTTTTAAGGGGGGTTAGGGGGGATCTGTCTTAAACCAAGCCTATTAAGTTCTACCCAACCGATCGCTCCCTACAGTTCACACATTCTGCCAGAGTTGCTAGAGCTAAGTTAATTTAACATTTCTACACACACTCTGGCAATGACTTACCAGAAAATTTTTTTCCATCCACAAATCCCGGAAAGCGAGCTACCCAAAAACGGATAGAAGCGCTAAACAATCGTTGCGGATACAGTAAAAGTTTAGACTAAAGTTTTAGGTATCAGATTCACTGTGCGAGCCGTGTGAATCTCAAATCTCAAATCTCAAATCTCAAATCTACTGACTGGCGATCGCTTTCTCGGTGTTTGGTTTTCTAGGTTGCAGCCTTTTCTAATATGAGCTTCGCCCGTTTTACCATTTCTGGAATCTCGATCGGATAATCGCCGGTGAAACACGCCGAACAAAAACTTTTCGTGTCTTCGTTAGTCGCACTCAGCATTCCTTCCCGGCTCAAGAAAGCCAAGGAATCCACCCCAATTTGAGCGCCGATTTCGGCGACGGACTTGGTAGCAGCAATCAACTGATCTTGATTGTCGGTGTCGATACCGTAGAAACAAGGATGAGTCACCGGCGGCGAGGAAATTCTCATGTGAACTTCGGTTGCGCCCGCATCCCGCAAGGCTTTGACGATTTTGCGGCTGGTAGTGCCGCGGACGATCGAATCGTCGATAATAATTACCCGCTTTCCTTCCAACACATCTTTGAGAGGGTTGAGTTTCATGCGGATTCCTGACTCGCGCATTGTCTGAGTCGGTTGAATAAAAGTGCGTCCGACGTAGCGATTTTTAATCAATCCTTCGGCGTAAGGAATGCCGGAAGTTTGAGAAAAGCCGATCGCCGCTGGGATGCCAGAATCGGGAACACCGATAACTATATCAGCATCAATCGGAGATTCGACGGCCAACCTCCGCCCGATCCGCAGTCGGTAGGTGTACAAATTTTCACCTTCCATAATGCTATCGGGTCGAGCAAAATAGATCATTTCAAAAATGCAAAGTTTGCGTTTTTGCTGCTGGCTCCAGTGGAAAGAAGCCATACCTTGCTCTGTAATCCAAACTAATTCCCCCGGTTCTACATCCCGCAAAAATTCTGCACCGATAATATCCAAGCCGCAGGTTTCCGATGCTAAAACGTACCGTTGCGGAGTTGTGGGGAGGGTGCCAATTACCAGCGGGCGGACGCCGTGGGGGTCGCGGACTCCCATGACGCCTTGGGGGGTGGCGATCGTCAAACTAAAGGCTCCTTGGCACATAGCAAAGGCACTGATCGCAGCTTCCAGCCAGTCTTTGCCCTGGTCTACCTCCCAACCGATCGCCACTGCGATCGCCTCCGAATCCGTCGTGCTCAGAAACTCGCAGTTGCGAGCCATCAACTCTTCCCGCAATTCTTTAGTATTGACAAGATTCCCGTTATGTGCTAGAGCCAGACTTCCCAAACGGGTTTCGACAACCACAGGTTGAGCGTTGACAACCCGCGACGAACCAGTAGTAGAGTAGCGAGTGTGACCTACGGCCAAGTTACCGGGCAAGTGACCTAAACTGGATTCGTTGAAGACTTGGGAAACCAGTCCCATATCCTTGTGCAGGTGGACTGTTTCACCCTCAAAAGTAGCAATTCCGGCGGATTCCTGACCTCGGTGCTGCAAAGCATACAAGCCGAAGTAGGTCAACTTGGCGACATCTTCACCCGGTGCGTAGATACCGAAAACGCCGCAAGCTTCCTCGGGCTTGTCGGGTTTGCTAGAATGCTCGTCAGCCTCGAAGGAATGGTTGGGAATCATAGATGGGTTGGCTCGTAATGGGGACGGTATGTGAGCGGGACAATTTCCCCGGTGCGTTCTGTTCGGGAAGATGTCGCATAACTTAATACTTTCTTAATCTTGCCACGGATGTGTCATTAATTCCAAGCGGTGTAGCATTTCAGACAGAAGCTATGCGGCGTTCAATGGCATTGTAGTATCGATCGCCCAGATCTGAGATATTAACCTCAATTAACGGCTGCTTATCGGTAGTAAAAACCCGCAAAGATGCTTCGGTAGTCCCAACCAAGCCGATTTTCTGCCACTTGCGGGCCAAATGTTCCTGCAAGTAAGATGTCCAAGCAGCCTCGAAAGCTGGACTCACCGACACTAAAATGCAGTTACCCATTTCGCCAAACAACAATTCATCCCAACGCTGAGACTGCTGCGAGTTGGGGTACAGGTGGATTGTGGCACCCAGTTTAGCAGAAATGCAGCATTCCGCCAGGGCGATCGCAATTCCTCCCTCCGCACAATCGTGAGCAGAGCATACCCAACCGCTGCGAATGCCGTCGCGACAAGCTTTTTGCACTTGTCTTTCCAACTCAAAATCGATAACTGGAGGCTTACCCGCGATCGTACCGTGAACCGCAGCCAAATATTCCGAACCGCCCAGAGTCGGAGAAGTTTGGACATCAGAATTTTGGGATGATGCACCAATTCCCAACAGATAAATTAAATCTCCCTCTTTTTGCCAAGCTTGGCCGCAAATCTTGGTCAAATCCGGAATCAAACCCACCATTCCGATTACCGGAGTCGGATAAATCGGTTGAGGATTCCCCTCAGCATCAACCGTTTCATTGTAAAGAGAAACATTGCCGCCAGTAACAGGAGTTCCCAACTCGCGACAAGCATCAGCAATCCCGCGACAAGCCGACGCTAACTGCCAATATCCCACAGGCTTTTCAGGACTGCCAAAATTGAGATTATCAGTCACAGCCAAAGGTTCAGCACCCACACAACTCAAATTTCTCGCCGCTTCCGCAACTACCGCCTTTGCACCTTCGTAGGGGTCGAGATAAACATAGCGAGAATTGCAGTCAACCGTTGCAGCAACTGCCGGAATTACCTTTACGTGTCCTTCCGAATCCAGAGGGGCGGGAACTTCAGCAATCTCTCTACCTTGTCCCTTTGAAAATAGGGGAATAGCGGCATCTGCTTCTACGATTTCTTGAGCTTCGGAGACAGCATCCACCGTTGATGATTTATCCTTAACAATGGAAGTTTCTGGCGATCGCAATCTGACAACAGCAGCATCCGCACCTCCCGGCAAAACAACAGTATTATTTTGAACCTGATGGTCGTATTGGCGATAAACCCAGCGTTTAGAAGCGATAGTGGGAGTATCCAAAAGAGTCAGCAAAATCTGATTCCAAGTTTGGAAATCACCTTGAACATCGATACCGGCTGCCGTGCATTCCGGCAACTTGTCCGCCGTCCATTCCCATGCTTTCATAGCATATTCTGGCGGTTCTGTCAACAATTCGCGGTGATAAATTGGCGTATTATCTGCCAAAGCAGTCGCAGTAATTTCAGCAGCGATTTCACCTTTAAAGAGAATTCGGACGATCGGCTCTTCGATGACTGTGCCTGCGACTACGGCGTGCAATCCCCAGCGATGAAAAATATCAATTAATTCCTGTTCCCGTCCTTTGTGGGCGACAAATAGCATCCGTTCTTGCGATTCCGAAAGCAGGTATTCATAGGGAACCATGCCGCTTTCTCGAACCGGAACTTTATCTAAATCAAATTCAATTCCGACACCACCTTTGGCGGCCATTTCCGATGTCGAACACGTAATTCCGGCCGCGCCCATATCTTGAGCGGCGACGACTGCACCAGTTTTGAATGCTGCCAAACAAGCTTCAATTAAGGACTTTTCTAAGAACGGATCTCCTACTTGTACCGCAGGGCGATCGTCCATCGATTTGTCAGTCAATTCTGCACTAGCAAAACTTGCGCCTCCCATGCCATCTCTGCCAGTAGTTGAACCGACATAAAGCACGGGATTTCCGGTACCAGACGCGCCAGATTTAACTATTTCTTGAGTTTCCATCAAACCCAAGGCCATGACATTAACTAATGGATTGCCAGCATAGGCATCATTGAAATAAACTTCGCCGCCAACGGTGGGTACGCCGATGCAGTTGCCGTAGTGACTGATTCCCGATACTACACCTTTGAACAATCTCTGAGTTTTGCTATCATCTAAATTGCCAAAGCGGAGGGAATTCAAAAGTGCGATCGGGCGAGCACCCATGGTAAAGATATCGCGGAGAATGCCGCCGACACCGGTTGCAGCACCTTGGAAGGGTTCAACTGCTGAGGGGTGGTTGTGGGATTCAATTTTGAAAGCAAGTTGTAAACCATCTCCCAAATCTACGACACCGGCATTTTCTCCAGGCCCGACCAGAATGCGATCGCCCTCTGTGGGAAACTGTTTTAATAGCGGCCGCGAATTTTTGTAGCAGCAGTGTTCGCTCCACATCACGCCGAACATTCCCAATTCAGCCTTATTGGGATGGCGGCCGAGGCGCTGAACGATTTCTTCGTATTCTTCGGGTTTGAGTCTTTCGGCGGCAATTTGTTCCGGGGAAAATGGGAGATTTGACATAATAATTGCGATGTTTTGTAGATTTTACATCCGTATTAGGGATTTTGTTACTCAGGACTTAGATATCAAGGCTAAAGAAACCGGGTTTTTATTGAATCTGAGGGTAGTATCGAAGTATTTTCTCCAAAGACCCGGTTTCTAACTACCCGTGGGTTAGTCCTGTGAATGCTAATTTCTAGGAGGAGGATTTTGTTGGTAACAGCGTTCAAACTTTAAGTTTGAGTAGGGATTGAGGGGGCTGCATTGTTGTCAGCTTCAGGTCAAAGATCGTACCAGTTTTTGGTCGCTCCGATGAGTTCCTAGGACGCGATCGATCGTACAGGAAAATCGACAACTTACCAAATATCGGATAATAATTGACATATATCTTGTTTTCTGCTAAAGCAACCGCACCCGACAGTTAAAATATTCTTAATTCCTCAAACCCTTGTGGAAGATTCCATCTTCCCCCTTCCTTCTTACCTCTTCCTTCGTGTCCTTCGCGTCTTCGCGGTTCGTACTTCCATCTTCCATCTTCCCTCTTCCATCTTCCATCTTCCATCTTCCTTCAGACTTCGGACTTATGACTCAAAATCTCAATTTTGCCAACCAAAACTTGCGGAACCGTTCATTTAAAGGGCTTGACTTATCAGGGGCGAACTTCAGCGGTTGCGACATTCGAGGCTGCAATTTCACCGGGGCGATTTTGAGGGGGGCAAATTTTCAGGGTGTCAGAACCGGACAAAGCCGCCGCCGGATCAAAAAATTGATTGCTAGGGCTGGCGTAACAGCGGTGACAGTGACGGTGGCTGGGGCTGTAATTGGACTGATTGGCGGGGCGGATGCGGGGGCTGTGGCTGTGGCTGGGACTGCTGCGACGGCGATTGCTGCGACTCGGGGCGAGGCGGGAATTGTGGCGGGGGCTGTGGCTGGGGCTGCTGCTGCGATCGGCGCTAACGGTATTGTGACATTTTTGGGCGGGGATACTCTCAGGGGAATTGTTTTATTTTTGGTTTCTGGGGTTATTTTGGGGTTAACTGCGATCGGCTTTTTTATCGCTGTTGAAGAAATCGAAAAATTGTCGGTAACGTCGTTTAGAAAAGCTGATTTGACTGGCGCTGTATTCGATCCGGGCGCGGTTCTCGATGCTGATTTTTCCGATGCGCGAGGCTTGCCGTGGTAAGCTGCACAATTAGTTCGCGATCGCAAAAATAATCGTTGTAATGTTAGGTAAGCTGTTGTGCACTTAAATTGCATATTAAAAATCAATAAACTCTTGTGGAACGTTGCTCCGAGCAGCGTTCCGAACATCCAATTTAAATACGCAACAGCTTACATCAAACATACTCCCCTAAACTTTATCAATTCAGGGGGATTATTTAGAGCGTCCGCCGTTGCTGGGGGCGTATCAGCACAAATACCCAGACCAATCAACAGAATTGAATTACTCTTAATTCGCTCTCCCACTACCGAAAATATCAGCATTAACCAGCGGTTTCCTCAAATTGTATCAAAAATTTATGAAGTTCAAGTAAAAGTAGAACTACGGAGGCGAACCAACGCAATTACGGGGGTACAAGCTACTACAGCGATCGATATCTTCCTAATTCACCTACGTGAAATCTGCTATATGTGAAAGTTTCGTAAAGATGCCGCACAGCTATTGACACGTTTAACGGTTATTAGTAAGCTCAACAAAGCAACAAAAACAGCCGACTAAAAAGTGCGATCGGCACAAACATCTTTCATCAACATCTTTCATCAGAGCGCCGACGATCAGAGCGCAACTGACAGTTTAACGCTGAGTGTAGCACATTTATTTGTGCTACCTAAAACTCTATCATTGGCTGATAAATTCCAAGAAACAAAAGTCAATACTATCCTTGAACATCCAAGGAAACGCATTAACATTTGAAAAATCAGGGAAGCAACGAATGTTATCAATCAACCCTCTCACCCCCAGCACAACTACCAGCACATCCATCATTCCTGACATTACAGAAAAGACCCAGTTAGGAAACATAGCCAGCACTTATTATTTCCCCCCCCCAGATAAAAACATACAGCCAAGCGAATTAGACACGATAGACATCTGTCCAGAATTGTCGAATAAAAGTCAATTATCAGTCGAGATCAACACAGATTCACCGATAAAAACCACAGAAATAGACGCTTTACTAATTGAAAACCCCGAAACGACAATCCATCCTATACCTAAAAAAGACTCAACAACAACATCCCCAATCGATCCAATTACTGGCAACAGCACAAAATCTGAGACGACAAACAACATCAAAAATGACTCCGGCACATTAACAGCAGAAGCGAAACATGGGACTGTTGCGGATATTACCAATTCTGTGATAACTCCTGCCGAAACAAAGCCAAATTCCTCCGCTACAGAAACTAAAACCGCAACAGTTTCCGAAGATTCAACTAATACCAAAAATCTGAACGAAGCAAAAACAGATTCTCCACCAGTAGAAACCAAAAACGCGACAGTTTCAGAAATTACCGACAGCAACTCAACAACAGCAGACACAACTCCTGAAAAGTGTAAATGCACTGAAACGGTAGAAACCAAAAATACAACAGTTTCAGAAATTCCCACTTCCACGACAAAGCCTGTGGAAGTAAAAGCAGATTCCCCCACAACAGAAACTAAAAATCCGACAGTCTCAGAAATTCCCACTTCCACGACAAAGCCTGTCGAGGTAAAAGCAGATTCCCCCGCGACAGACACTAAAAACCAGACAGTCTCAGAAATTCCCAATTCCGCGACAAAGCCTGCTGAGACAAAACCAGATTCCTCAGCCACAGACACTCAAAACCCGACAAAGCCTGTCGAGGTAAAAGCAGATTCCCCAGCCACAGACACTAAAAATCCGACAGTCTCAGAAATTCCCACTTCCACCACAAAGCCTGTCGAGGTAAAAGCAGATTCCTCAGCGACAGACACTAAAAATTCGACAAAGCCTGTCGAGGTAAAAGCAGATTCCCCCGCGACAGACACTAAGAATACGACAGTCTCAGAAATTCCCAATTCTGCGACAAAGCCTGCGGAGACAAAACCAGATTCCTCAGCCACAGACACTAAAAACGCGACTGTTGCGACTTCTGCGACGAATCCTGTTGAGGTGAAACCAGATTCTCCAGCCACAGAAACAAAAAACTCGACTGTTGCGACAAATCCTATCGACAAAAAACCAGATTCTCCAGCCACAGAAACAAAAAACCCGACTGTTGCGACAAAACCTGTCGAGACAAAACCAGATTCCCCCGCGACAGAAACCAAAAACCCGACTGTTTCGCACAATCCAGTCTCAGAAAACACTCAATCAGCCGTCACAGTTATTAATTCAATCGACGAAATAACAGGTGAAAAAACAGAAATAACTGCCATTCCCTCAGCTTCTACCGAAACAGAAGCCGCCGAGTTACCAGGAATACCAGCAGCAGCAACAGACATTCTCACTGGGGAAATTGAAAACATCTCCTTAACTTTCCCCAATACCTCCGTCAATGCAGACACTATCGAAACTACCAGCAAAGCCGATGAAAGTTTCCCACCAATTTCTGACGATGAAATTTCCACACTGTTTGAAACTCTCAACCGCCTATTACCCGCAGTAGAATCAACCGAAAACTCTCCACCATCCGAGTCAGAATACACAATTTCTCACTTGGAAACCGACTCAGAAAACCCAACAAATATTCCCGAAATAGCTACGACTCAAAATTATCAGCCGACAGACTCAGCAAATATCATTACCAACACAGACAATCAGCCAGAAACAACAATTGACGAGTATGCAAACCCAGACTTGTACACCGACTCCGAAAAAATAACCGTTATTCCCGAAATAGCATCATCCGCAAATAATCAGCCAGAAAATCCTCCAAATATCATCGCCCCCAGCCAAAGCGACTCCGAAACCAAGATAAACGAGTACCCAGTTGCTGACACCATTACCAAATTAGAAACAACCCCCAATTCCCCCCAACCATTAATCGGAATAATAGACACAGGCTTCGCAGCCGACAACCCCAAAATCGACTACAGCAAAATCATCCTCGGAAAAGACTTAATTGACAAAGACAACAACCCCCTACTCCAACCAAACGAAGGAAACCAACACGGAAGCACAATCCTCGAAATAATTGCTGGTGACAAAAACAAAAACAATCGCGAAACACCAATCTGGTTGGGAAGAGCAACAGGTTCCGGCAACTGGCACGAATCCTTGATAGAATTTGTAGACGCAGCAAAAGCATCAAAACAGCCCAACGCCGTAGTTAACCTCAGCTTCGACTTAACCCAAATCAATCCCGACGGCACGCAAACCACACGGCACAAACTGACAGAAACAGAAACAGCAGCACTCAAATACGCCCAGGATAACAACATCCTGATTGTAGCAGCCTCCGGCAATGAAGGAAATCTGATTTCCGCCCTCGGACAAGCATCAACAGAATTCAACAACATCATCACCGTCGGCGCAGCCGAAAACAACTATCGCGCCGGATATTCCAGCTACGGAGAAGGCTTAGATATTCTAGCACCGGACGACATTCCACAAACAGCAGAAACTCCAACAACCGAAACCAAACAAGGCACATCAATAGCAGCAGCAAAAGTCACAAACACCATCTCCCAAATGTGGGCGGCTAACCCATCCCTCAACTACCAACAAATCAAAAACATTCTCCTAAATACAGCCAAAGACATCGACGTGCCCGACTGGGATGAAAGGACAGGATATGGAATTATCAACGCAGAATTAGCAATTAAAACAGCAGCCGAAACCATCCCCGCAATTCCAGTATTGGCCGCCGCAAAACTATTGATCAAACCCTTAATTGGTGCTAGTGCAAATATTGGTAACTCTCCCAATTTTACAGCAGCCAAACCCTCAGAAAGAGCAACTGCAACTACAACCACTGCCCCCGGTACGCCAAAAGTTACGAGTACCTCAACCGGAGATTATAACGTCGGTACTAATTCCTATATTAGTGACTTAGCACCGTACAAAACCACTTATACCAGCAGTTCCAACGGCACAAATAACACCAATTCTCGCACTCTTAGCAGCCTTGCAAACACCCAGTCAAATTGGGATAAAAGCAATACCAAAACCAACTACAAGGGCGAATCTTTTGATGAATCCACCAGCGATTCCACGACAAATGTTGCTACCTATACCAGCAAAAACTTTTCCCAAAACTCAACAGAAAACAAAAATCAATGGCAGGAAAACCGCAGCCGAATCAAATACGAAGGAACTCGCAGCGATAGTAGCGAATCGGCTCAGAAATCTCGCAGTTCTTACAACTATACCACTCCCACTTACACGAGAAATGATGCTTCAGAAAGTTATCGCAACAGCAAATCGAAATCTAACAGTCAATACGGTACAAATCTGAGCATATCTAACGGCGATCGTCAAGATGATTGGGGGTCAAAATCAACCAATAACACCCGAAACACCAGCACCAATAGCGTATCCACCAGCAACAGTTCCAGCCAAACAGCAGGAAAAGCTAAATGGACAAACAGCAGTAACAACAACGATTCCAACAACACCCACAGCGGCGAAGAAACCACAGTCAACAAATCAGATTCCACTAGCAGTACAAACAGCGGCCCATCAAAAAGCAGCAGCAGAGGCGACAACTATGATGTCACCAAATCAACCTGGGACAATACCACAACCAACGGCAAAACAATCGGCAGTAACACCCGCGACGTTTACTCCGAAAACAGCAACAACAATCAAAGCAGTTACAACGACGGCAAATATAACAATACCAGCAATCGAGACACTTACAACGTCAATCAATCCCAAGAAACCAACAGCAGTAACGGCAGCTCATACTGGCAGAACAATCGAGGGAACAATTACTCAGTAAGTCAAGGGAATGACACACAAAGTTACAAGTCCGGCCCCGAAGCCAACAGCAGCCAAACAGATAATTATTCAGTAACTAAGTCAGATTCTTCCAGCAGCAACAGCAACGGCAAAACCACATCAAAGAACAATTCAGAAACTTACTCAGAGAATACCGTTCAAAGGAAAAACGAGTACAAAATAGATGCTTATACCACCACAGGTAGCAGCGACGAACAGACAATCACAGCTAGTCGTTCCAACAGCAGTAATAACGGGACTAACTCGAATTGGTTTAGTGGTAGCGATACTTCTCGCACCAGCAATTCACAAACAGTTACCACTTATAAAGATGGCAGGAAAGATGAGAACAGTAATTCCAGCTACGAGAAATGGTCGAGCGAAAGGACAGATGATAGTAAAGGTCTAGTTAGTGCAGTTGATAAGTATTCGCGGTGGAGTACGAGTTACAGCAAGTCGTCGTTTAAAGGAGGTTATACTTGGACTGAAACTATCAGCGGTTATGACTCGGAATCTGGGACTAAAGGTAAGATTTCTTCGAGTAGTAGCAGCAGTTGGACTTGGACTCGTAGCGGAACTGTTTGGGATGATGGACGGAATAATTGGAGTGAAAGTTGGTCGAAGTCTAGTTGGAAAGATGGCAAGTATTTGCCGAGTGAGTCGGACTCGAAAAATGGGTCTTTCGATCCGAAGAAAACTGGGCAGATTAATGATTTACCGAAGCTTGGGGATGCGCCGCGGTTGAATAAGGCGCCGAAGCGGGTGGTGCCGGAAAATTTGAAGAAGGTTCCTCCGCCGAGTCAAGAATTTACTGAGATTAATCTACCAAAACCACCGCAGGTTCCAGGTAATCTGTTTGCTGGTTCTGGTGCTCCAGTCAATCGTCCACCTACTTTTAAGGAACAAATACAAAAACTGCTGAATACTGGGGCGATCGCCAACTATAACACGATTGTTGCTTTAATTATTGACCCTAAGTATCAGGGTGAGTTGAGGTTAGTAGTTGGCGATCTAGATATGCGGACAATGATTGTACAGAAGTTTAGTCAAAAACCTGAAATGGCGACTGCGATTATGGCAGCTCTGCTTAAAGGAAGTCAATGGTGGACTAACCCTCCTTCCAATGATTTTAGTAAGTATTTTAACGAGCCAAAAAACGTACTACCTCTGCCATATAATGCGACAATGAACTGCTGGGAAATGATTTGGTATGCGGCATTTTTATGTAATCAAATGACTGCCGATCGAATTCGCTCTGCTATGCAAAAAGTAGGTTATACAACTAAGCCTGCTTTCTCAGCTATGATAGACATAATGGGGTATCAAGACGGTTTATTCTTCTATCCCAACCGAGGAGTTCCTAATCAGACAACACGTTTACCCAAGCCGGGGGAACTTGTATTTTTTAAAAATCCTACATCGGATGGTAAATTTCCTAAAGGAAATGCGGATCGATCAGCTAATGCCGATCACGTAGCTATTGCACTCACTCCTACAAAACTTGTCAGTTTGTGGAACCAACCGAACAATAATAACACCATACAGATTATTGATGTCAGCCAACTCAAAGGCTATGTTCAGGTAGGTTACTCGTTAGATTTTTTCAAGGATATACTTTGGTAGTTGGAGAAAGATATGTGGAAAAAATTGTGTGCTGTGTTAGTGTTTTTAAGTGCGTTCCTAATTCTAACGATAGGAAGCATACCTCTTTTAAAATCGGAGGAACAAAAAAGTGCTGTGAGTTGTCGAAAACTAGATATTTGGCCTATTGCTTTCCTTGAATGGGACAATCCAATTAAGTTAGATGTGGTAGATGTGGGGTGGCCAGACCCTAGTGTAGCTCGAGGTACATATATAGCTGGCCCTAAGTCTTATCCAATGAGACCTTACATAAAACAAACTTTTGCTAACTCAGCAGGGCTAGCGAGCATAGTTTCTCGGGGGAATCAAGAAACTCTACCAATGGCAGTTTTAATTGGAAAGACTACCAGAATAATCAAGCTCCTAGAACCGCCAAGCAAACTTAGCGCTCGCAGCGATGGTGGGGTATGGACAAATTACCCGCTATCTCACTATGACAGCACAGGAGCTTTGAAACGAGTTGTAGAAAAAGTTCCTGGCGTAGAGATTGTAGGTGTTGAACAAGATGCTGTTTGGGTGATGGACTTAGATCTGCAAGCTTGGTTTGTGAATGCTGAAGGTGAGGTGCGCGGTCCTTATCCGTGGGGGGGATTTGCTGCTTCAGTAGCGTCAAAACAAGCTATTTGTCATTTAAATCGAGACGCTATACGTCGCGTAGAATGTTTAGAACCGGATGGCAAAAAGCGTTATCCTCTTCTTTCACTGCCTCGCGAACTAAGAGGAGGGCTGTTGTCATTTTCAAACGATCGGCTCCTCACTGGAGATATTACTGGTGGTTCTTTAAATTATTACAATACAGGAGGATTGGCTGCTAAATTAACTATAGAAAATGCTGGAATTACCCCAACAGGCGATGCCTTTGTTTCTGTCATAGTTGACGATAAATCGGCTGATGTTTGCGTTAGCAATGGTACAACGCAGCGAGTTTTTATCGAATATGATGACCCATCGCGATTTCCTATTCCACTAAAATTAGGCGTGGCTGCTGTTGAGGGCGATCGCACCTTGGTGTATGGTTTCGATCGCGCTGTATGGTACAAGGGCGATCGCGTTGAGAAAACTTTTGTAGTGGACGATAATGTCTATCGCAAAGATATATTTCCTCATCACTGGCGCACTTCTACGAATTTTGTAACTGCGAATAGTTCAGATGGGACGATAATTTTGTCAACAAGCGGGCCAACGGGAATGGCAATTATTGGGATGCGTTGGAATCCTGAATCTAAGTAGTTGGACCTGTCGGTGAATTTTTAGAAGTGGGTGATTTATAATCCGATCGCCCTCGCGCCCGATCGCCCGCACAGTCAAAAGGTCGATATACTGTGTAAAAATATGCGAATTTCATTTGACCTTGATGATACTCTAATTTGTAATCACAAAGAGGTTCCCAGGGAACCCAATCGAGTGCCGTTTTTCCTCAAACCTTGGATTAACGAACCCTTGCGACTGGGAACACGTGTATTGATAAAAGAATTGAAACAACGAGGACATGAAATATGGATTTATACAACTTCCTATCGTTCCCCTTGCTTGGTAAGTTTGTGGTTGCGTTGCTACGGTATTCAAGTAGCAGGGGTAATCAACCAAAATATCCACAGAGCTCATCTGCGTCACTATTCAGGCGATTCGTTACCTAGTAAAAATCCACAAGCCTTTGGTATTGACTTGCATGTGGATGATTCTGAAGGGGTGAAATTAGAGGGAAAAAAGTATGGTTTTCAAGTGGTTGTGGTTTCTCCAGAAGATTGCAATTGGACTCGGGCAGTTCTGGAAGCAGTTGCACGTCGGTAACAAGCCTCATTTAAAGCGATTGCAACTCTTAAATTAACGTTGGCGGAGCGATCGCCCTTTCTTAGCCAGTACAATTTACCAAAAGCCGATCGCCCTCGCGCACAATTTGAAGGAGCGCCAGCTAAATTTTGATAGCAAAGAAGCATAGCAGAGTATGACACCGTTAGACAAATATCTAAACAACTAGCACACACATCCAAGTTTTAAAACATCTTTAAAAAAGGAGATTGACGATATTTTACAATCAGGTAAGTATAATATTGGGAAGTTAAGTATAGTAGTGATAATGGTATCAATTTGTGCGTGTAAGTCAACTGAATTGAAGATCGAGCCAATAGAAGTCATCGCAGATATTGCACCTCCTCAGAATCCATGCCCCATCTCTCAAGTTCCCGTCGATCGACAAGCTTTGACTGACTTAGATACAACTTCTCAAGTAGAGCAGGAAATAAAAGATATCCAAAAAAAGGCTTTTGAATTGGCAGTAGAAACAGCTCAGGGCGTGGGCAGAAGAAAGGAGCGACATACTCAGGCAAGTATAATGTATCAACGTCTGACAGAGCTTTATCCTCTGATTTCATGCGAAGCGAGCAAGGAGGCATTAGCAATTACTTGGTCAGAGGCTCGCCTGGATATTGGATATATCCTCTCAGATGGAAAAGAGTTAGCTCGTTCTGGTTTGTATGTTTACGTGCAAGAACTCAGGCGAAAAAATAAAGAGAAGTAAGTAAGAATAAAAAGTTGAATGGCAGATCGCACTTTTGTACAAATTGCCAATAGTCGATCGCCCTCGTGCACAATTTACCCAAAGCCGATCGCCCCCACAGTCCAGTGATGATGGGAGAAATGATTGGAGTGAGAGTTGGTCGAAGTCTAGTTGGAAAGATGGTAAGTATTTGCCGGGTGAGTATGAGTCGAAAAGGGGAGGGTTCGATCCTAAGAAAACTGGGCAGATTAATGATTTGCCGAAATTTGGGGAGGCGCCGCGGTTGACTAAGGCTCCGAAAAAACAGGTGCCACCGGAGTTGAATAAGAAACCTAAGCCGAGTGATTATATTTGGGCACCGACTTTTATTCCCATTAAAGAGCCTCAGTTTAAAGAGGTTTTTGGTAGTGGCTCTGATTCTACTTCCGGTGGAAGTGGGAATGATAATTTAGCTAATAATCCGTCTAGTGGTTCTGGTGGTGGTGGCTCACCAAATCAGGACAAAATACAGAAATTTATTCGCGAATTTCGTAGGGTGATGGCACAGGGAAAACGTGCTGTCATAGATTTTCTCAAAGGATTCATTTACCACTCCCTCATAAATGGTGTCGGTATCCTCAAGGATGTAGCTGATCTCTTGTACCCACCAGGGGCAAAATCTCATGCTGACATTGAGGCATATTATCGGAATAATCAGAGTTTTCAGGCAGGAAGAGCTATCGCCAATGGATTAACTTTTGGTAGTGCCCTGAAGGAAAGGATCGAGAGAATAAAACTCACGTCAAAGAAAAGTAGGCATTTAGAGTTGTAAATTAGCATTGTAATGATGCACAA
>NZ_JAEQCI010000049.1:0-39267 GCF_020738565.1 Microcoleus sp. PH2017_12_PCY_D_A
CTGCAATCTCTGACTAATTTGACTTATCTGTATCTGTACAACAATCAAATATCAGACATCACACCCCTACAATCTCTGACTAATTTGACTTCTCTGTATGTAGACTTTACACCCCAACAGGAGGCTCTCATCGAAGCCTCGCGTCATTCGTGGGAATCTCTCGCCAACTCTACCGAACCCATAAATCGACCCAAAGCCGCAGCCGCAGTTAAAGATGCCTACCAGGCTCTGGATTTAGAAGCCCCAGAAATAACTTTTTGCAGCAGCCCCAACGGAGCATTCGCACAATTACAAATGCTGAAAGAGTCACTGAAGGAAACAGAGTTGAGCAAGCGACTTTACAAACAGGTAAAAGACGCGCTGCACCCCTTTTCCTTAACAGCATTGCCGGAGGAACTTTGGGATTTAATTATATGGGAGTCACAGCTAGAACAACAATTCAATGCAGACTTTTCAAACTATGAGAACTACTCAAAGTCGATAGTGACTCCGAAATACCTGTTTCAGGCTGTCGCTGTTGCTGAATTGTGTGTTTCTGCCTCGGGCATTATTCTCAAACCAGAGGGACAAAAAGCTTTTGAATGTCTGAACCAGCTTTTAGCAGAATGCGGCTGGATTTTTGCGTTTGAGAATGTCTGCTATCTGTGTTCGCGCCCTACCAAACTCTCCCTCGACAGCGAATACCGCCTCCACGCAGAAGGGGAACCTGCACTGGAATTTAGCGACGGTTACAAACTCTACTCTTACCACGGCGTAACATTGCCCGAAAAATACGGGCAAGTTCACCCCAATAACTGGCAAGCACAATGGCTTTTAGAAGAAGAAAACGCCGAACTCAGGCGAGTATTAATTCAGCGAATTGGTTATGCTAAAATTTGCCAAGAATTGCAAGCAACAGAATTAGATTGCTGGAAAGAATACGCGCTGCTCAGAATTGATGCTGATATTGACGGCTTCAATCCTGATGATTTCGAGGACGATGAGGATGCTCCGAAAAAAGAAGATATTTACTTGTTAAAAATGACCTGTCCGAGCACGGGACACATTCACGCGCTGCGAGTGCCTCCTGATGTAGAATCTGCTAAAGAGGCAATTCGTTGGGTAAATTGGGACATTGATTCAGAGGAGTTTTCCGTACAAACTTGAATAATACTAATTAAAAAAAGTCTTGCTACAATCATCAATCTGAGGCCAATTGTTAACAGTCGCCCCAGCCCCGCGCCGGACTTAGGTCTTGCCCAAAGCCGTGTCAACTTAACGTCAAAGATAGTGCCGGTCTTCTGTCTAGCTATTAAGCGTCGATCCCCCCTAGCCCCCCTTAAGAAGGGGGGGACAGGAGCATTGTCAAAGTCCCCCTTCTTAAGGGGGATTTAGGGGGCTCAGGCCTCGGTGGTAAACGAGAGATACAAGGGTTTTCAGATTTAAGTTGACACGGCTTTGGGCAATGCCGTTTCGCTACTCCATCATCTGTACTTAATGGCTATCTTGGTCACAACCATAATCCATAAAACTCTAATCAACATTGGCACTGTGCCAGTTAAAATGGTGGACTGCACAAACCATCAATTTAGCAAAAACTGTTAATAACATAAGAAAGAAGCCCACCTTCAGTCAAAGGTGGGCTCTATTCATGCCAGCTTACCGACAGCTAGGCAATCGGGTCTCTTAGCGGATTGACGTAAAAGTTGAGAAAAAGATCCGAATCTTCCGGAAAAATTTATCCCCAACAATTAAGCTTCAGTTTACCCGTTAGCGAAGCCCTCGAAGAGGATCGCACCCGCGACATCTCACCCGCAGCGGTGTTGTCGTGAAATTGGGGAAATGCTGGGGCTTTATTTTGCCAGCAATCCCCAATCTCAAAGGGTTTAAGCGTCGTGATCGTGAGCGAAGCGGCGGAAGAGGAAGTCTAGGGCGTAGTTCCGCAAATTGTAATATTCCGGATCTTCCATCATTTGTACCCGATCGCGCGGACGCGGAAAAGGAATCTCCAGAACTTCGCCAATCGTCGCTGACGGGCCGTTGGTCATCATCACGAGTCGATCGGCCAAAAACAGCGCTTCGTCAATATCGTGAGTAATCATCAACACTGTACAGCGGTGATCGTTCCAGATTTTCAGCAACTCTTCCTGCAATTCTTCCTTGGTAATTGCGTCGAGAGCACCGAAAGGTTCGTCCAAAATTAGCACCTTGGGACGAATTGCTAAGGCGCGGGCGATGGAAACCCGCTGTTTCATACCCCCGGAAATTTGCGGAGGTCTTTTCTCAGCAGCTTCTGTCAGTCCCACCATTGCCAAATGATCTTTGACGATCGCATTTTTTTCGGCTTTCGACTTCTCGGGAAATACAGCGTTAACGGCAATGTAAACATTTTCAAACACAGTCCGCCAAGGCAGTAAAGCGTAACCCTGAAATACTACCATGCGATCGGGGCCTGGCTTTTCGATCCGCTGCCCGTTAATCGACACAGTGCCATCGCTGGGATGGCTAAAACCGGACACCATATTTAACAGTGTGGATTTGCCGCAGCCCGAGTGTCCGATCAGAGTAATAAACTCTCCCTCAGATACGGTCAAGTTAACGTTTTCTAAGGCTCTGTAACCGTTTGGATATACTTTATAAACATTGTCCATCACCAAAAAAGGCTGGCGGCGATCGTTTGGTTGCTGGAGCTGGGTTTTGGTGTTCGTCTGGTTGACAGCAGTATTAATCATGGGTTTGGGAAGTTGTGAGTGGGTGATTAGCGATAGCAAACACGGTTTGTAGTGTGGACTTTAGTCCGCAACATATGGCGGACTAAAGTCCACACTACAAACTAATCTTATTGCGGTCGTTTGGCGCAATGACGATCGCCTTTTAAGCAACAGCTCTGCGGCCCGAATCCAGAATCACTTCAGCCATCGTGTAATCGCGTTTAATCGCTAGATTGTTGAGATAGCCGATCGGATCTTCAGCATTAAACACCGAGCCATCAAACAAACGGAGAGAACCCCGAGTGTAAGTAATATCAGACATTCCCAGCTCCCGCGCGGCGGTACTGAAGGGGCCTACTCGCACCACCCGTTCCAGAATTTCTACCCAGTTGCGGGGGAACACTGTATCGCCCCAGCGCGCCATCTGCACCATGTGCCACAACTGTTCGGTACGGCTGGGGCGGTTCACCCCGTCGCCGGCGAACAAGTGGTGGGCGTATTCCCGCATTGGAGTATCCAGATTGCAAGCAGTAGATTTGGGATCGCCAATTTGGATGTAACTCTTGTCAGTGGCGACGTACTCCCGTCCCGCCACAATTTCGGAAACTTCTTGAGCGTGGGCCGGATCGCTGCAATAGTGACAAGCTTCTAGCAAAGCTTTCACCAGAGCAATGTGAGTGTTGGGGTAAGCATTCGCCCAATCTTCCCGAACTCCCAGAATTTTTGCCGGGTGTCCGGGCCACAGTTCCAAATCCGTAGCCACGGTAAAGCCGACTCCTTCCATGGATGCGCGCAAGTTCCAAGGTTCGCCCACGCAGAAACCGTCAATCGTCCCGCCTTGCAAGTCCACAATCATCTGGGCTGGAGGGATGTTTTTTAGCAAAACATCGCGATCGGGGTCAATGCCGCCGGAAGCCAGCCAGTAGCGCAGCAGCAGGTTGTGCATCGATGAAGGGTGAACGATGCCCATGCGGTGAGTTTGGGCGGGGGTTCTGTGCAGCATTTCTTTGAAATCTGCCAGAGTGTAGATTCCTTGGTCGTAGAAGCGGCGGGCTAGGGTAATTCCGTTGCCGTTGCGGCTCATGGTAAGGGCTGTAACGGTTGGTATGGGCTTCTCTTGGTGGCCTCCCAAGCTCAACCACGCCGCCATCCCAGAGGGCATTTGGGCTGCGTCTAAGTATCCGGCGGCGATGCCGTCTACGATGCCGCGCCAGCTTGTTTCGCGCACGAGATGCACTTCATCCAGGCCGTGTTTGGCAAATAAGCCTTTTTCTTTGGCGATCGCCAGGGGAGCGCAGGCTGCTAGCGGGATAAAGCCGAGTTCGAGGTTGACTTTTTCTAGGCCGTGGCGGGCGATCGCGGGTACTTTCCGCGCCCGCAGTTTTTTGACTCGTTTCTGCTGGTTGAGGAAGTAAATCATTTCGCTGCGCAGGGCGTAGTAGCTGGGGTGGGAGACCACTTCCATGCGTACCCGGGGGCGGGGGATGTCTACTTCGAGGATGCCGCCAATTTTCGATTCTGGGCCGTTGGTGAGCATGACGATGCGATCGCTCAGCAGCACTGCTTCGTCTACGTCGTGCGTTACCATCAAGGCGCTAATTTCGTACTCTTGGCAGATTTCCATCAACTTTTCTTGCAAGTTGCCGCGAGTCAAAGCGTCTAGGGCGCCGAAGGGTTCGTCTAAGAGTAACAGTTTGGGACGCAGGGCTAGGGCGCGGGCGATCGCCACGCGCTGTTTTTGTCCGCCCGACAGCAGTGCAGGTTGCTTCTCCGCGTGGGGCGTCAACCCCACCATGTCGATGTGTTTTTGGATGATGTCGAGGCGTTCGGCTTTACCTAAGCCGCTCATTACTGAGTCTACGGCGAGGGTAATGTTTTCTCTGACTGTCCGCCAAGGTAGCAGCGAATAGTTTTGAAACACCACCATGCGATCGGGGCCGGGCTGAGTGATTCTTTGTCCGTCGATCGTCACCAATCCTGCTGTGGGCAGATCCAAACCTGCCACCATATTTAGTAGAGTAGATTTACCGCAGCCGGAGTGTCCGACTAAGGAGATAAATTCTCCTTTTTTAATTTCTAAGTCGATACCTTTGAGGGCTACGTATGTGCCGCCGTCTGATAAATTAAATGTTTTTCCTACTTGTTCTACCGCAATCAAAACTGACATGGTTTTCTTGCCTTTTTTGTATGTTTGTCCTTGATTTTTTGATTATTGACTGTTGACCGTTAGCTTTTGTATTGTGCCGATCGCCCAACTGCAATAATATTGGTTCGTAGTGAGGACTTCAGTCCTCTTAAAAAGCTGAGGACTGAAGTTCTGCTACTCGTTTAACTCCTTACCAGGCACAGCCTGGGAATTAGTTAACTCTTATAAACTCTCAACTGTTGTCAACGATCGACTTTTCTCAACCGTCAACTGTCAACCGTCAACCGTCAACTTTCAACTGTTAGTTATTTGCCTTGAGGTGGAGCAATTTTTTGCTGCAACCATGCCATCAGGCGATCGAGCATCAAACCAACAGCCCCAATGTAGAACACCGCTAATAGAATTTCACTGATGTAGTTTTGCTGGTAAGCATTCCAAATAAAGAAGCCAATACCCGTAATCCCCGACATCACGATTTCCGCTGCAATAATCGCCAGCCAAGCCAAACCGATCGCAATTCTCAATCCGGTGAAGATATAAGGAAGCGCCGATGGGAACAAGATATTGATGTAATATTCCTTCCGAGAAAGTTGCAGCACTTTCGCTACGTTGTTATAATCGTCAGGAATTTGACGGACACCTTCAGCCGTGTTGATCAAAATCGGCCAAACAGAGGTAATGAAAATCACGAACAAAGCAGCAGGTTCGTTTTGTTGCAGTGCAGCCAGGGCAATGGGTACCCAAGCCAGAGGCGCCACCATCCGCAAAAACTGGAAAATCGGGTCTAAAGCCTTGTTCAGGAAAGGATTCGTACCTACGACAACCCCCATGCTAATGCCCACAGCGGCCGCGAGAGTGTAGCCTTTTGCTACCCGTTCCAAACTAGCCAAAGTCTGCCAAAATAAGCCGACTCCGTAGGTTTTGGAGTTCATGAAAGGATACAGCAACAAAATCCGCGTCCGTTCTTCAGTCCAAACGCTAGTTGGCGGTGGCAATTTGATGATTCCTGTACCCGACAGGAATTGCCAAACGAACAGAAACCCTAAAAGTCCTAAAATTGGCGGCAATACATTTGACGAATTCTTTTTCCAAAACTCGCCAAGCGCTCCTTGGACATCGACTCCGCCTCTCCGATTTGTGCTGACAGCCATCTTGCTAATCTCCTGTGTTTCTGCTGTTTTTTTTCGATACTAAGTTATGGGAAGCTTTTACCCATCACGCTTTTTTAAATGCCAAACTCTTGATGTAATCTTCGGGCTTGTCCGGGTTGAATTCTTTGCCGTCAAAGAACTTCTCAACACCCCGAGATGTATTTTTAGGAATATCCGCATCAGCAACTCCGGCTAATTTAGCCGCTGCTTTCCACAAATCTTCGCGGTTGACTTTGCCAATAATTGCCTTAGAATCTGCCAAAGTTTTTGTGGGCAAGAAACCCCAGCGGACGCTTTCGGTTAAGAACCACAAATCGTGGCTCTTGTAGGGATAGGAAACGTTGCCGACTCCATCATTCCAGTACAGCGTACCCATTTTAAAGTCGTTGATTTCGGGCTTGCCGTCACCCATCGCATACTTGCCTTCATAGGGAGGAAGCAAAACATCCGGCCTTACGTCAAAGAAGTTTTTGCCAGAAACAATCGACACCAATTCGGCGCGATTTTCTGGTTTGTCGCACCACTGCTGCGCTTCAATTATTCCTGCTAGCAGGGCTTCGGTAGCTTTCGGGTGTTTGTCTACCCAGTCGCCGCGAATTGCTAGGTATTCTTCTGGATGTGCTTTCCAGATTTCGGCAGTTAGGGCGGACATGAAACCGATGTTTTCCTTGACAATCCGCAGGGGCCAGGGGTCGCCGGTACTGAAACCGTCCATACTGCCGGTTTTCATGTTGGCTACGGTTTGGGCAGCCGGTACTGTTAGCAGTTCGACATCTGCGTCGGGATTGATGCCGTTAGCTGCTAGCCAGTAGCGAATCCATAAATCTTGGTTGGCTTTGGGAAAAGTGTAGGCTGCTTTGAAGGGCGTACCTGCTTTCTTGAGTCCGAGGATGTAGTCTTGGGCGGATTTTTCTAGTTTGAGTCCGAGGCCTTTACCTTCGTGTTTGGCAGCGATCGCAATTCCATTTCCCTGAGTGTTTAGCTGTAACAGCACGTACATCGGGATGCCGGCTTTATTCTTGGTAATCAGGCCTTTGCTAATCAGGTAGGGCATGGGCATTTGCCACTGGCCGCCGTCAATGCCACCGCCTGCGGAGCCGATTTCTACGTTGTCTCGGGCGGAACCCCAGTTGGCTTGTTTGGCGACTTTGACATCTACCATGCCGTATTTGGCAAAGAAGCCTTTTTCTTGGGCAATAATTAATGGTGCTGATTCGACGATCGGGATATATCCCAATGTAATCTTCGTGCTTTCGATGCCTTCTACTCTTTTCTCGTTAGCAACCGCAACTGCTGATGTGGCAGCAGGAGCTCCTCCAGCCCCACCACCAGCACCACCACCGTCAGCAGTTCCACCGGGTTCGGGCGGATTTCCCAAACAACCTTTGAGCAGTACGGAACTGACGGCAGATGCACCTGCTGTCACGATAAATTTGCGCCGGGAAAAATTTTCTGAAAATTTGGTCATAGCCTAGCCTCGCTCCAATACATAATCTTCTGTAACGACATCACTGAAGTTTATCAAAGCGCTTTTTTGCTGTTCGCTAATTGGGCTTAGGGAACTCTTTTAAGCGCCGGCAAAGCAGGATGGAGCAGAAAAACTTATTGTTACTATAAGCTTTTATGAGATCCCTGCTGATTTGACTGTTTTGATTAACTCGATATTGCGATCGGCTCAGTTGCGGTGGCTCATTTTTTTGCGAGTACCACATTTTGCTGACCTTGATGATTAAGTTTACCGCACTCTGGCTGTAATTATAAAACAAATATTAAATTTAAATGATAAGTATATGTTGTAGGATGTTGCGTTTTGTTAAGTATTCCTGGGTGTTGCCCGATTGTTTCACCGATCGCCAATATTTTACAAAAAGCTGACACCTCAAGCTTGTGGGCAGTTACCAGCAGCCGATCTTCTCATTTTTGTCAAGGATTTTGCAAATCTCATACTTTTGGCATATTGACAAAAGTTTAACTATGTAATACGGCGGTTGACGAGCTGCCGATCGAGCGATCGCCCGTGGAGGCGGCGCGCTTATAGGAGAAAAAAATGAGAAAAAAATGAAAAAAAAATGAAGTTTTGAGTAGAAAGCTGAGAGACAGACTCCCAGAAATACACTCAAAACTTACAATTGTCAAGTATTCAATTGTCGGTAGCCGGACTCGATAACACCAACAATCAGCGATCGGAACAAGCAAGTTCGGCCTTACTCGCAAAGTGCGCGAGCTAACAGATGCAACGGATGTAACCGATGAGACAATATTTGAGCAAACAAACTCAACTAAGAGTGTAGTAGCAAAAATTTATTAAATTGGCATAAAGTCGATCGCATCCTGAATCAAAAAGCAACAAAGAGCCAACCATCCCTCCCCTTGAATCTACAATCTCAAAGATCCACAGCTTACACATTGAGCAGACCAAACAAACCCAACAATTATATTGCCTCCAGCTTCTTTCTAAACAGTATTACTGACAGCGTTGCAGATACATCCTAGCAACCATATCCCCAGGATTAGCTTGCAAACATTTCTCAAACAGTTGAAAGGCAGTCTCTTTATCCGAGGCATGATAGAAAACGATCGCCTGTTCAAAAGTGCTTTTCATGGCTAACTTACCCTCTCGCAATTCCGGTAAATCGGCATCGAAAACCTCATACACGGCTACCTGTTCCGACTTTCCCTTGACTCGAACGCGATCGATCAAACGAATGTGATAGCTTTCCGGATTTTTCAAGACCATAAATGTGTGATTGCTAATCAACAAAGGCACACCGTACTGTTTGGTTAATCCCTCCAAACGAGATGCTAAATTCACCGCATCCCCGATCGCAGTACCATCCATCCGAGATGCACCACCCACCGTTCCTAGTATTAATGTCCCAGTATTAATACCAATCCCAATTTTAATCGGCGGACGTTCCGGTATCGTGCGCGTAGTATTATAGTCCGCCAGTCTTTGTAACATCGAAATTCCACCCCTAACTGCCCGATCTGCATCCCCACTAAACAACGCCATAATTGCATCACCAATATATTTATCAATAAACCCATGATTTTCAATAATTGCTGGTTCCATCCGAGAGAGATAACCATTAATAAACTTAAAATTATCATCCGGCGTCATCCTTTCTGATAAACTTGTAAAATCTCGAATATCTGAAAACAACACCGAAATTTCTTGCTGAATATGTTCGCCTAATTGAATATCAAGAAAACTCTTTTTTTCCAATAACTGAAGAAACTGACGGGGCACAAACCGTAAAAAAGATTCATTTAGTGCTTGCAAATAACTTTCTTTTTCTTGAAGTTCCGCAATTAGTTTAGCTTGCTGGCGAGTCAGCGCTTCTAACTCTTGGTTCATTTCTAGAAGTTTAGCATTTTTTTCGGCAAGTTTCTTATCTTGAATGTAACTGTGAACTGCTTCTGCTACCGTTAGTCTTAAATCTTCATTATGCCAAGGTTTACCGATGTATCGATAGAGTTTAGCGTATTTGACCGCATTAGTAACCGCTTCAATAGTAGCTTGACCCGTCAGCATTACTTTCAGCGTTTTTGGCGAAAGTTCGTGAACGCGGCGCAAAAGTTCGTCTCCCTTCATATCCGGCATAATGTAATCGGAAATAATTAAGGGAATTTCATCACCCTCTTCAAGTAATTCTGCAAGCAATTCTAACGCATCCTCTCCCCCTTCAGCGATCTCGACTCGATACTCTTCTCCAAATGATTTTTTTAATTCCGCTTTCAAACTCGTCAAAATGGTAATTTCATCATCTACACAAACAATGACAGGTTTTTTTGCAACTTTTGTCATAGTTTTTCTAATCCAGACTTGACGATATCGAGCAACTCATTTGGCGACCAGGGTTTAAACAAACATTTATGTACATTAGCTTCTGCGTAAGCTCGCTCGATCGCTTCTTTATTTGCTTGTCCTGTCAATAAAATTTTGACAATCTTAGGAAATTTTTGATGAACGCTAATTAGAAATTCGTCGCCTTTCATTCCGGGCATCAACCAATCGGAAATAATCAATAAAATGCTGATGTTATCTTCATTTAACTCGTCAATAATATCTAGCGCTTCTTCAGCATCTTGGGCAACTTCATAAGCATAGGAACTGCCTAATGCTTTTCTCAATTGGGCTTTCAAACTTTCCAAAATGACAGTTTCATCATCAACACACAAAATAACGGGTTTAGACATGGTGGTTAAACAGTTGACAGTTTACAGTTGATAGTTTACAGTTGATAGTTGACAGTTGATAGGTGATAGTTGACAGTGCAGTTTTTATGACAGGTATTTCAACTTATCCGTAAAAACTTTGGACTATAGCGGTTCTCGGAAAGATGAGGTATTCACCAATTCATTTAAAATTACAAAATCCTGGTATTCTGCAATGCTCGAATCCCCCAATTCTCTAATCCTCCAATCCCCTAATCTAAAATATAAAATCTAAAATCCAAGTTGTACCTCATCTTTTTCAAAAAGGCTATATATCCAGACCCGGATGCGAGACATTATTTTTTGGTAATGCGTGATGGGTGATAGCAAAGGGTGATTATCACTCGTCATTACGAGTCAGTATCGGGTTGGAGATTCATACTTAAAGAAACAGTAAATGTTGTGTTTCCAGGAACAGAATCAAATTCTATTTTTCCTTGATGCTTTTCAACGATTTTTCGGACAATGTCTAATCCCAATCCACTTCCTTCTCCAGGAGGCTTCGTGGTAAAAAAAGGTTCAAAAATTCGATATTTAATCTCTTCCGCAATTCCTTTACCAGTATCCGTAATACTGATTT
This sequence comes from Microcoleus sp. PH2017_12_PCY_D_A, assembly GCF_020738565.1. Lineage (NCBI taxonomy): Bacteria > Bacillati > Cyanobacteriota > Cyanophyceae > Oscillatoriales > Microcoleaceae > Microcoleus > Microcoleus sp. PH2017_12_PCY_D_A. The sequence continues at coordinate 10,786 of NZ_JAEQCI010000049.1, forward strand.
TAGCAAATCCTGCTTCCTGCGTAACATCGATCGCTAGCGCCCCTTTGTTATCCATTGCTTGAATGGCATTATGAATGAGATTTGTCCAGACTTGATTCAGTTCATCTGGATAGCAGTAAATTAATGGCAGTTCTGCGTAGTTTTGGACGACTTCAACTCCTTGTTTGAGGGAAGTTTTATAGAGCGTCAAAACACTGTCGATTCCTTGTATCAAATTTGCTTTAAATAGCTCATCTTTTGGGTCGTGATGAGTATAACTTTTTAAAGCAAATACCACCTTAGTAGCACGTTCTGCTGCGATTGCAATGGTATTGTTCCCTCGCTGCAATCCAGAAAGATTGTAAGCAAACTCAACCAATCTTTCGCGATCGGGATGAGTCAGGATCGGTAAAAATGGGTCGATGTCTTCATAGATTTTCATATCCGACAGTGTATCAGCTATGGTATCTGCATTAGAAACTCCAATCGCTTCTAGTTCGCGAGTTAAGGCTCGTTTGAGTTTGCGACTATCTTTGGCAGAAACTATCATCTTAGTATTAATAGAATACAATGCCATTGTGAGAATTAATTGAATTTCCTGAGAAGAAAGTAGATCCAGAATCCGGGGCAAATCTTCAAAAATTTCTTGCAAATAATTAGAGATATTATTGACGGAAGATTGAATAGCGCCTAAGGGTGTATTGACTTCATGAGCAATTCCTGCCATCAGTTGTCCGAGTGCTGCCATTTTCTCGGATTGAATCAGTTCTTGTTGGGTGACTTGCAGTCGATTTAATGTATTAGCTAAGTCCTGGTTTGTTTGAGCTAGTTCTTCATTTTTAGATTGCAAATTATTTTGAAGTCGCTGCAATGCTAAATGGGTTTCGACACGAGCTAAAACCTCTTCCACCTGAAATGGTTTGGTTACATAGTCTACACCCCCTACTCCAAAGGCTTTAACTTTATCAAGCACATCATTGAGCGCGCTGATAAAAATGACTGGAATATCCCGCGTTTTTGGATCGGATTTCAGCTTGTTGCAGACTTCATAGCCATCCATTTGTGGCATATTAATATCCAGCAAAATCAAATCAATTGGGGCAGTTTGAGTGGCAGATAAAGCTTGAAATCCGTCTTTTGCGGGTCTAACTTTATATCCATGTTCGGTTAAAAGTCCCACGAGTAGCTGTAAATTCGCTAGAGTATCATCGACAACTAAAATATTAGCAGGGCAGAATTCCTCAACCAAGTCACTCATGATTTTTGTCCATTTTCAACAAAATACAATTAACTTACAGATTCAATCGACGATGCAATTTTGCCATATTCAAATTCATTTGCTAATAACAAAAATGCATCTCCGATTGACGTATTTATAGCTTGCACTTCCTGAATGAGACGTTCTACTTCAGCAATATCCGAACTTTTCGCCGAACTAGCTAAGTTTGCCAGTAATTCTGGCGGTAAGGTAGCTAGAGCTTCCGGCGCCAGCACGTCTTTGATGTCTGTTTTCGATTTAGTTTGAGCTGATTTTGCGATCGGCTCTTCATAAATATAGCGCACTCCGATATGTTTGTTCATTGCTGCAAAAATCTCTTGCTCTCGGAACGGTTTCCGCATAAAATCATCGCATCCAGCCGATAAAACCACGGCTCTTTCCTCTTCAAAAACGCTAGCGGTTAGCGCAATAATCGCAGTGGCTTGTCCCTTCGTCGTTAATTTAATTTGTTGTGTGGCGGCGTAACCATCCATCACGGGCATTCGCATATCCATCCAGATGAGATGAGGTTCCCACTCATGCCAAATATCCACCGCTTCTCGACCATTAGTGGCTTCTTTCAATTCAAACCCAAATGGATTGAGCAATTGAACTAATAACTGACGGTTGAGAGGTTTATCATCGACAATCAATATGCGATAGCGAGGTTGATTCGGTTCGAGTGCAATGACGCGACGTTTGTTTTGTTGTGATTCGTCGTCAGCGGCATCGACAACCTGAGTTGTAATATCGAACTTGAAAATTGTGCCAACTCCTACTTTGCTACTGACAGTGACATCGCCACCCATAAGCTGCACAAACTGACGGCTAATTGCCAAACCTAAGCCTGTTCCTTCTTGAGCATTTTTCCCCGAAGAAGTTTGCATGAAGGCTTCAAAGAGTTTATCTAATTCTTCCGGTGCAATTCCCGCGCCTGTATCTTCAACCTCAAAATAAATTTGTTGTTGACTTCCCACTCCTTCTGGACAATTTTCTGCTGCTGCACCTGCATTCAGCAATCCACTATTCGTAGAAACTCGAACAGAAACGCCACCTTCTGTGGTAAATTTAATGGCATTATTGAGCAAATTAATCAAAATTTGACGGAGTTTTACTTGGTCGCTGCGAAGGTAGCGGGGAACATCGGGACTGCGCTCGAATAGCAACTGCAACCCAGCATCATCTGCTTTGAGGCGGAACATATCTTCTACATCGTCGAGCAAGGGATAGAGATCGAAGTTTTTCTCATTAAGTGTCGTGCGTCCGGCTTCAATCTTAGATAGGTCTAATACTTGGTTGATTAATGTTAGTAAATGTTCGCCGCTGCGGGTAATTATGCCAACATTATCGAGATGTTCTGATGGTAGCGATCGACTTCTGAGCATGATTTGAGCAAAGCCTAAAATGGCATTGAGAGGAGAGCGCAATTCGTGGCTCATATTGGCAAGGAATGAACTTTTGGCTTGGTTGGCAACTTCCGCTTTTTCTTTAGCAATTTCCAGTTTTTGGTTCGATGTAGCTAATTCTGCTGTTCGTGCTTCAACTTTTTGTTCTAAAGTTTCAAAAGAATCTTGCAACTGACTCGCCATACTATTAAAAGATTTTGCTAGTTCTCCCAATTCATCTGTGCGAGGGAGTTGTACGGTTTTATCCCATTCTCCTTTGGCAATTTCTTTTGCGGATATATTGAAGCTTAAAATAGGATTTGTTACCCAACGAGCGGTGAAGATACCCACAACAATCGCAGCACTTAATGCCCCAAAACATAATAAAGCTGTGGTGCGGTTATTGGCATTAATTTGTTCCATGAAGTCGGCTTCAGGAACGACGAGGACAATCAACCAATCAATTCCGCGCGCATCTTTGAGCGGTGTAACTTGGATAAATTGTTTCTGCGTTTCCAAGGTGGCAGTAAATTGTTGACTGGATTCAATCTTTTCTAAGCTTTTTGAGTTTTGAGCGAGGTACTGTGCTGCCGCACGAATTAAGGGAATACTACTTGCAGTTGCCACAAGTCGCTTTTCTACTTTGCCATCTTTCCCCCGTACAAATGGCTCTTCCTGGGTCGAAGATGCGACGATCGCTCCGGAGCGATCGACAATAAACGTTTGCCCGGAGCGACCGATTTTCAGCCCTTGGAGAAAGGTATTGATATGAGATAAAACAAAATCGGTGCCAACGACTCCCCGCAGGGTATTATCTTTTTGATAGATTGGTTGGGCGATGGTTACTTTCAATCTCGGTTCTTTAAAATCTAAATAAATATGGCTCCAAATAGCTTTACCTGCCTGTTGGGCATTTTTATACCAGGGTCTAATTCTAGGATCGTAATTCTTGCCAATTTCTAATAGTTTGTCTGGTTTTCCTTGACTGTCTGCGGAGAAGCTTTGAAACTTGTTTTGGGTTTCTTTACTTACATGACTAATTTGCCAAGTTTGATTGCCTTGAAATCCCAAACCAGTAAATTCACCTTGACTGCTGCCGAAATATAAGGCGGAAACTTTGACGCCCTCGAATAAAAATCGTTGGCTCCAAAATTGGCGAGTTAAACTTGCGGTGTCAGTTAATTTAATTTGGTCTAGATCGATCGCGGTGGCGTTGGTTTGAGTAATTACGCGCGGTGCTTCGAGATAATGAAGGAGTTGTTCTTCGATGCGATTGCTAATTTCCGATCGCAATTGAGTGGCAACATTATTCACAGCTTGCTGTCCGTTTTTGAAGGATAAATATCCTACTAAACCAACGGCAACAAAAAGTTGTGCTGCGAAGGGAACAATCAGAACTGTGCGTAGGGGTAAATTGCTAGATAGTTTGCCGAGGCTGGAAGAGAGATGTTTCGTCAGCATAAGTCAAAGGAGTAATACTGAGGTAGACAAGCGAAGGCTCTGAGCTTGACTTTGGTTTCGGTGTATGTATAGAACAAGAATTGTTTTTTGATAGGAATAATTTACCGCAGAGGGCGCAGAGGACGCAGAGGGGGTGCAGAGAGAGATGAATAATAGCTATGCTCAGGGAATTGATATTACGCGATCGCGCTTTTGATAATAAACCATAATTGGTTCGTAGTGAGGACTTTAGTCCTTCTATGGATGCGGACTAAAGTCCTCACTACGAACCTTTGTGAGGATTTTGTCAGAACTGATGGAGCTGAATGTAGAGACACCTCATGGAGTAGAGACAAGAAAATGCTTCCTGAAGTATAAATTTTACTATCTTTACAACTGCTTTGCAGTATATCAGGATTTTTTTTGTTTGGTTGGTATTTATAATTGATTTTGAGGATTTATTAATGCTTCGTTTTTAGCTTGACTTTAGTTTCCTTGTATGTATCTAACAAAAATTGTTTTTCGATCGGAATAATTTACCGCAGAGGACGCAGAGGGAGTGAAGAGAGAGATGAATAGTAGCTATGCTAAGGGAATTTATATTATGCGATCGCGCTTTTGATGATAAACTATAATTGGTTCGTAGTGAGGACTTTAGTCCTTTCATTTATGCGAACCATAATTGGTTCGTAGTGAGGACTTTAGTCCTTGGATTTATGCGGAGCATAATTGGTTCGTAGTGAGGACTTTAGTCCTTGGATTTATGCGGACTAAAGTCCTCACTACGAACCTTTCTGAGGACTTTAGTCCTTGGATTTATGCGGACTAAAGTCCTCACTACGAACCTTTCTGAGGATTTTAATTCTAGTTTTTGCGGACTAAAGTCCTCACTACGAACTTTTGTGAGGATTTTAATGCTAATTTTTGCGGACTAAAGTCCTCACTACGAACTTTTGTTAGTTGGGCGGATCGAAGCGGTTGACAGACAGCGCAACGCCAATCATCGGTAGCGCGACGCCGAAGCAAATCAGCCACTGATCTAGGTTCATCGGAGCTGTCTCGAAGATGCGGTTGATAAACGGAGAGTTAGCAAAGATAACCTGCAAAATTACAGCTACGACAATGCCGACACCGAGGGCGGGAGCTCCGCTAACTTTTTCCTGAGAACCGCTAAATTTAGCCATCAAAGAAGGCAACAATTGGCTGAGACTCAGCAGGTAAAAAATTCTGCCCATTACTAATGCTTGAATCGCCATTGTCCGGGCCAGCGGCAAAGTTCCCCAATCCGATTGGCGCACCCATTCAAACATTCCGAAAATTATTGTCCAATTGTACAGAGAAATAGCCAAGATCCGCTTGATCCGATTTTCGGTTAGGAAAGGTTCGTTGACTGGGCGCGGCTGCTGTTTCATCACTCCGGGTGACTTGGGCTCGAAGGCGAGGGGCACAGTCATGGTGATTGAGTTGAGCATATTCAACCAGAGGATTTGCAGGGACAAAATTGGTAATTCTCGCCCGAGGAGGGTGCTGAGCAAAATTGTCATTGATTCTCCGCCGTTGACTGGGAGAATGAAGCTGATCGATTTAAGCAGGTTTTTGTAGACCGATCGCCCTTCTTCTACCGCAGATTCGATCGACGCAAAGTTATCATCGGTCAAAATCATGTCGGCGGCTTCCTTAGAAACCTCTGTACCGCTACCCATCGCAATGCCGATATCCGCTTGTTTCAGGGCGGGGGCGTCGTTAACGCCGTCTCCTGTCATGGCTACAATTTCGCCTTTTTGCTGCAAAGCTTCTACGAGGCGCAGTTTTTGTTCTGGGGCGACGCGCGCAAAAACTGAGCCGGCTTCTACGGCTTCGGCTAGGGTGTTTTTGTCCATTTCGGCGAGTTGGGCGCCGCTGTAGGCTACAAGTTCTCTATTGTGTTTGGTTTTGCGGAATCCCATGCGGCGGGCGATCGCCTTGGCTGTTGCGATGTGATCGCCGGTAATCATTTTAACTTGGATGCCGGCGGTTTGGCAGGCTTGGACGGCGGCGATCGCAGAGGCGCGCGGCGGGTCGATCATGCCTTGGAGTCCTAGGAAAATTAGCCCTGATTCTACGTCTGAGTGAGCAACGGAGTCCTGTTCGCGGGGAACGATTTTTTTAGCAAAAGCTAGGACGCGCAAGCCTTGATCGGCCATTGCATCGACTTGGTGGTGAATTTGCTCGCGATCGACTGCTGCGGGATTTCCTTCAGTGTCGAGACTCGAACCGCAGCGAGTCAGAATTGATTCTACTGAACCTTTGACATACAAAATTTTGTCGCTTGTCGGAGTTCGATGCAGCGTCGCCATGTATTGAAACTGAGATTCAAAGGGAATTGAATCGAGGCGCGGCATGGATTTTTCCAAGACTTGTTGGCTGAGTTCTGCTTTTTTACCTGCTGCAATTAAAGCCCCTTCTGTCGGATCGCCGACAACAATCCAATCATTATCTTTGAATTCGAGGTGAGAGTCGTTGCAAATCATTCCGGCTTGCAAACATTCTTGCAAAGTTGGAGATTGACTGACACTAATTGGCAGTTGGTTGAGTTGAATGTTGCCTTCTGGGCTGTATCCCGTACCTGTAACTGAGTAGGATTTGCCGCCAGAATAGATTTCTTGGACAGTCATCTGATTTTCCGTCAAAGTTCCGGTTTTGTCGGAACAGATGACTGTGGCGCCGCCTAGGGTTTCTACGGCGGGGAGTTTGCGGACGATCGCGTGTTTGGCCGCCATTCGGGAAACACCGACGGCGAGGGTGACGGTGATGACGGCGGGAAGTCCTTCGGGAATGGCGCCGACGATGAGGGCGACTGCTGGTTCGACTGCTTCTTTAAAGGCTGAAACTCCGGCTGGGACTGGTCGTCCTAAACGGACTGCAAAGGTCAAGGTTGCCATTCCCAGCACGAATAGCAGCCAGTTTTGACTGAATTGGTTAAATTTGCGGGTGAGGGGTGTTGTAAGGTCAATGTGGCGATCGAGCAATTGGGAGATTTTGCCGGTTTCGGTGTTGTTGGCGATCGCAATTACGATACCGCTACCTTGCCCGAAGGTAACAAAACTCCCGGCGTAAGCCATATTATCGCGTTCTGCGAGCGGCGTTTCTTGTGGCAAAACCAAGTCTCCAGATTGTCCTAATTCTTTTTCAACAGCAACGGATTCTCCGGTGAGTCCTGATTCATCTATTTGCAAGTCGCGCACTTTAACTAAGCGCAAATCGGCGGGTACTTTGTCGCCGGAAGTCAGGGTTACTAAGTCGCCGACAACGAGTTCTTTTGAGGTAATTTTTAATTTTTTGCCGCCCCGAATGACTGTGGCTTCTGTGGTGACAGCTTGGGCTAGGGCTTCAATTTTTTTCTCAGCCCCCGCTTCTTGGATGAAACTAATAGTAGCGTTGGTGGTGGTTACGCCCCAAATGACGCTGGCGTTGAGCCATTCTCCGATTACTGCTTTGATTAAACCTGCACTCAGCAAGATGATGAGCAAAGGTTGGTTAAATTGCAGGATAAATTTTAACCAGGCTGGTTTCCCTGCTTTGACTGTAAGTTCGTTTGGCCCGAATTTTTGTTGGCGAGTAGCTACTTCTGCTGGATCGAGGCCGTTTTCCAGGTTGGTTTCTAATTTAGTTGCAACCTTGGATCTTTCTAAGTAGTGCCAATATTGCTCTGCTACGTCTACATCGTTGGCGGCTTTTGCTGGCATGATTTTTCCCTTAATTTGTGCTGTCGGGCGAGCTTTTATCGATCCTTAATCGGCGCGCTCAATACAATTCCTCGCTGGTTGGAGTGCGAATATATTGAGCGACAAGAGGGTTGATTAATTGTTTGAATGGGTTGTCACTTCCATCTATCTTACAACAGATGTGTCTGTCTTTGCCAATAGGTTTGGGAAATTCTTTGCGGTGCTAAATCTTTTTTGAGAGTTTTCCGAACAGGTAAAAAAAGTTACTCAACTTCTTGACATTTGGCAAATCTTAGGTTGTATAGAATCCTGAACCCTTGAGCATAAACGGTTGGATTTCCGTACTCTGTAAATTGTCAACTATCCACTGCTATATATCTTTGTTGTCTTGTTTATTTTGCAGTTTCCTGCTGTGAGATTTTCCAACTCTGCGATTCCTCCACGGGCGATCGCGCGCGCGTGTTAAAACCTAGGTTAAGCAACAAAATTGTGAGCTCATGGAAATATTGTTGACGCTGGTGCTGGGTTCGGCGCTGTTTGTCTGGGGAATGCGCTTCGGAAAGGCGTTAGTGCGATCGGGAGTGACGGCTAACGATCTGTTTAAGGGCCGAAACTCGATCGCCCTGCTGTTTTTGGGTTTTTACCTTGGCTTGCTGCTGCTGGCGTTAAATCTGCCTCAAATGCCTGTTTTGCCGATCGACTGGCGCGTGCACGGGATGCGAGTAACTTGGACTCTGCTGCGGGTGATGCTGATGGGAGTCTGCGGGATTGGGTTTACTGTAAGTTGGCTGACGGCGCGATCGCAAGTAATCGCAGTAATTTTAATTGGCTTGTTGGGCTTGGGAGGATTTACAAGCGCTGAAGCTTATTTTCTAGCGCCAATTTACGCTGATTTAATCGATAACTTGCGGCCAAACGGTGTATTTCGGCAAACATCTGACAGCAGTTGCGCGCCGGCCGCCTTAGCAACAGTTTTGAAGCGTTGGGGAATGGATGCGACGGAATCGAGCGTAGCGCGTTTGGCGGGCACGAGTCGCTTGGGAACTTCGATGCCGCAGTTAATTGTAGCAGCAAGAGCGTTGGGTGTGAACGCAATAGAATTAAGGCCGACTTGGGAGCAAATGCAGCAAATCAATCGCCCCGGAGTGCTGTCAATTTCGCTGGCTACTGGGGCTATCAAACGGCCGCACGCGGTGGCTTTGCTGGCGATAAATGACAGTGTAGCTATTATTGGCGATCCGGCGCCGGGGAAGATATTTTATTTAGACAGAGCAACTTTAGCTCGGTTTTGGCTGAAGGAATACGTGCCGATTTTTCGATCGACTGATATTTTATTAAGTGACAAGCAAGCTATTGATTATTTGACTAAGTTAGGATATAATTCTGGGAATCTAAGAACAGACATCGAGCGCTTTCAAACAGATAATAAAATGAAAGTCAGCGGAAAATTAGACAGGATGACTGAATTAATGTTGAGCGGTGCTTTTTTGGAGGGCGTGCCGAGATTGGATGGTAAATAGTTAGCTGTAGGGTGCGGATCCCTCGACAATCTCTTGCATAAAAATCGACTTTTCGACTAGCGACGCACCTCAACCATTGCGCGTTGAATAAACAAAGCAAAATATCGCTTGAGATTCGGCAATATTCACAGCCTTCTGAAGCTCTTTGAGTAACTAATTTAGCGATCGCTCGATTTGTTAATCCCTTGCCTTGTTTATGGATATCGTCCTTGATTAATCAAAACTTGACGTTCAAGTATGCGATTAGAAGCGTTGAGTTTGAGTAATCTTCCAGTAGCTCTACCAATCTGAGTGATGCCTTCAATTCTAGCATCATTAAGAACAAAGTGTTCTTCCCAGACCTGGCGGCGTGGATTAAACAAAGGAACAATTTCGTCATTAACTGGGTCTATTGTAGCTAAATCAGAACCTTTATAGCGGTTACAAGATAAACAAGAAAGATCTAAATTATCAGCACGAGTTTGACTCTCATGTTTTAAGGCAATAATATGGTCTACTTCATGGCTGTATATTGAAACATCTTGATGAATTAAGCAATATTCACAGCATTTTGAAGCTCTTTGAGTAACTAATCTGCGGAGTTCGGCAGAAATTGAAGTAGAAGTCATTTATTGAATAGCTGAATAGGCTCTTGCTTTAAGTAAAATCATTAGATGTTCTAGCTGTTCGTAAACGTCTAATTCTGCTATTTCCATTGGAGTGAGTGTTGCTTCGCGGTTTTTGTCGAGCAAATTTTGCAGTCGTGTCTGAGCATTTTGTGAAACCTTAAAACTCACAATGTCTTGGGGAGTTGGAGTTTTTATCAAAAAGTCGAGAACTTCTCGATAAACTGCGGGAATATCGGCAGTATTAGTTTTGATTTCGGGTTCGGTAGTTGTTGGCTTTTTAGTGACTTCTAGAAGTTGCCAAAGCAGTTCGGGCAAGCGATTTTGCAGGGGTTCTAGACGTTGAGCCAGTTCGTCGGGAATTTGAAGGGTGATTGTTGCCATTGTTTTTAGTGACTGACGCTCTAATTGGATCCTAGCACAAAAGAAGTACGATCGCCCTTATTTTAAAACTGGAAAGTAAGCGCGTGCGTAGCTATCCCGAGGGTGAATCGCCCTTCCCGATCGCGGTTATTTTACTTTACTAAGCAAGTGCGATCGAACGATCGATATTGCAGCATTCTCAATCAGCGAGCGAGAAACCGGGTTTCTGACGAAAAATATTGGATGGGATGCAAAGTTTTTGCCAGAAACCCGGTTTCTGACCCCCAATAAGCGAGCGAGAAACCGGGTTTCTGACGAAAAATATGGGATGGGATGCAAAGTATGAGCCAGAAACCCGGTTTCTGACCCGCAGCGCAAGAAGTGCGATCGAACCCTAATTAACTATATTGTCGTCAATGTCTAGATTTTGTATTGATAGTTTTGCAGGTAGCGGTACAGTTATTTGCAGAAAAACATCAATTGTTATTTGATTATTATCACAAATTATATTAGTTACATTAACTTTACTATTTTCAGATAAACCCTCTTGAATAGGGAATTTAGCAGGTGACTTAGTTTTATATCCAGCATCCTCAAGCCATTCAGCAATATTTCTCCAGTTACCTATCTTTTCATTACATTTGCCGATCAGACCTTTAACATACTTATAGATACTGGCGCAGAGGTCACTTTCAACGCCTTTAGCATCCTTCCCCAGCTTTTCGGCCATTTCACCGGGACTGTAGCCACAAAGTAACCCCCGCAAGTGTAGCTTCTCAACGGGGGTAAGTCGTTTTCCCTTAGCCGAGGCCAAGTCTGTGTAGAGGGTTTCCAAGTCCCACTGGTGGGCGGCTTGGGTGAACTGCTGGTTTGTGGGTGCCATAGATTGAGGGGTAGAAAATTCCTGATGGAATCCTAACATAATTCCTGACGTGAGTTGTAAAAATATAACGTATGGGTAGCTTACTATAAGTGAATGCTGAAAGGCAAAGGGTGCTGTTTGCGAGTCAAAAGGTTTATGAGATTGCTTTTTGGCTGTCACTGACTAAAGTTAGCGATCGGGCAGGAGACACAGGCTGAAACCTGATGTACTTCGGGCTTTGGTTGTAGTCTCTGGGGCGGTAACGAAATTTTTTAATTTATTTTCTGGGTTTTGCATAATTTTGTGGATGTGGCCCTGATAGATAAGTAGGAGGGTGCAATGCGCCTTCTGGGGATTGAGCTCTTTGTGAGTGCGATCGGGCAAAGCTTTGCTATGCAAAACTTTTGTTTAGTATTTGGTGGCTGTAGGTAGTAAACAAAATAGGGAGGAAACAGTGTATGTGGTGGAGCGATTGGTATGAATGTAGTTTTGACAGTAATGGGGAGATAGATACTAGACAAGTAGAGAACGCACCAAACGACCCAGGCTTATATGCGATCGCAACCAAAACCAGCCGTGGCTCTTACACCGTTGAATACATTGGAATGTCTAAAAAAAGTATGCGGAAAAGGTTGCAAGCCCACTTTTCTGGAAAAGAAACAAGAGGAAATCGCGTCATCAGAGAATTATTGAACAGCAAGAAGGATGGCCGAAGTGTAGGCTTTTCGATGTTAAATGCACTTTACTTTTGTTATGTAGAAGTCCCAAAGGATGAGGTTAAAGAGTTGGAATCTCGTTTTATACGGTCTATGACACCGATTGCCAACTTACAGGAAAACTCAAGTATGCCAAAACTTCCAATAGATTTGGAAGATGCCAATGTTGAAGTTGAGCTAGATGATGATTAGTAGCTAGTTGGATTTTTATTACTCGATAACTCTGACTATACATCTGGTCAACTAATTACAGAGCTGACATTCAAATAGAATAAACTAAATGATTGATCGTCTTAAAAACTATGACATTGCCATCTTACTAGATCGTTCTGGGTCGATGGTTATTGAGGATTGTGCTAATGGTAAGTCCCGATGGGAATATGCCCGTGAAAATGTTGAAGCAGTAGCAGCCCGTGCCAACAAGATCGACTCCGATGGGATTACAGTCGTAGTATTTGGAAGTAAGGTCACAGTATACGAAAACACAACACCTAACCAGATCCAACAAATCTATGATGAGGTAGAGCCTATGGGAAACACTGCTACTGATGCGGCATTAGAAGCGGTATTAACACCTGAATGGTTTCAAGGGCGCAAGAGCGGAACTCGCAAGCCCATGATTATTATTGTTTTTACGGATGGAAAGCCAAACGATCGAGATGCTCTGGAAAAAGTAATCGTCAATGCAGCCAACAGCATTGAGCGCGATGAAGATTTGGGCATATCCTTTGTTCAAGTTGGATATGACAAGGGCGCTTCTGAATTTCTTGCGTATCTGGATGACAATCTAACTGCTAAAACCAAGTTTGATGTAGTCGATACTAAATCTATGGAAGAATTAGAAGAAATTGGTGTAATTGGGTTGCTTAATGCCGCTTTGGATGATTAGGTAAGTCAGTGCATGGTTGGTTTGTCGCTCGATTAGACTATTTAACAATAACATCATCAAAGTGGAGGGTAAGACGTGGTAAGTAGCTTAAGTTTACGAGATAGAAATTATCGAATCGCTATTGCGATCGACTTTGGTACAGCCCGATCGGGTTATGCTTATCAGTTTTTTGAAGACAAGGATGTAAAAGAGCCTATATTTCGGAATAAATGGCCAGATACCAATGAGTTTTATCCTAAAACTTTAACTGAAATATTATTTAGTTCTGATGGTACTGTGGAGGCGTGGGGACATACGGCAAGGAAAAGATTTCCTCACCTAACGGAAGAAGCTTCGGACAAGAGTTACATCTTTATTGACAATTTCAAGACGCTACTCCATGAAGGAAAAGATCGTGATGAAGATGGCCCCTTCATTATGAGGGAAGGTCAGAAATTTTCAGTGCTGAGATTGATCGCTGAATTTCTAAAGTTAGTTAAAGAAACTGCTCTCAAAGATATTTCAGAAACGCTTGGTGGAGCAGGTTTGTTGGATGAAAACGAGATTCGCTGGTGTTTAACTGTCCCAGCAGTGTGGGGAGAAGATAGTAAGCAGATTATGCGTCGTGCTGCTGAATTAGCTGGATTGATTGGGGAAGAAAGTCAAGAGGCAGAAAGATTACTCTTGGTTTTAGAGCCAGAAGCGGCTGCGGTTCATTGTCAGCAGGTGATGATGCGACAAAAGGAATCTGCCTTGGAAAATGGCAAAGTGATTATGATTGTTGATGCGGGTGGAGGAACAGTTGATATTACTGTTCATGAAGTCAAGGGAGGACAGGGCTTAGATGAATTAATTCCCTGCGGGGGCGGATTGCATGGTTCTAAGTATGTGGACAGGAACTTTCGAGAATTCCTTGCTCGAAAGCTATCTGCTGAGGCGATGGATAAATTCCAAGCTGAATGGCCCGTAGAATATGCCAAGCTCATAAGCGAAACATGGGAAAATATTAAATGCAGTTATGACGCAACGCCTAACTGGAGAGCTTCTATCGAAATTCCGCGTAGGCTGGAAAAAATTCTTGAGGACAGCTTTCCAGAGGTTTTAGACCAGTTGGCAAATGCTCAAGGTGGCGATAATACTGTAATCCGGCTGACGAACCAAGACATGGAGACAATCTTTAACTCTGTCGTTAATCAGCTTATTAGCAAGGTCAAAAACCAATTTACTGCCCTTGAAGATCGTCCATGCGATATTCTCTTTTTGGTAGGTGGATTTGCCGAATCTCCTTTACTAAAGAAACGAATTCAGGAAGAGTTTGGTAGCAGAGTTAAAAGAGTTGTGATTCCAGATCGCCCTGGTGCGGCTGTCCTTCTTGGTGCGGCTTCTTTTGGGGTAGAGCCAGGGGTTGTGATTGCTCGGCGATCTAGGCTGACTTATGGCAAAGGCTGCATGAGTCCCTTTGAAAATGGCAAAGACCCAGAGGATAAGCGCATACCAAAAGAGTTGGTGAGTAAGCTCTTTCAGCAAGAAGAAGACTGCGATTATTGTAATGGAAGATTTGATATATTTGTTGGTGCTGGCGATCGCGTTCCTAATGATGCTGTTGTTACTCGAAGCTATCAAATCCCTCCCAATCAGACAGAATTGACGGTAACGTTTCTCTCAACATCTAATCCTAGAGTTCGCTATACGGATGAGGAAGGAGTGAGCGAGATTGCTCAAACTGAGTTGCGGTTGCCATTCGCACCTAAAGACAAGTCATCTAAGCGCATGGAAATAGAAATGCAATTTGGTCTTTCGGAAGTCGTTGCCTATGCGATCGATCCCATCAGTGGCAATCGAGAAAGATGTAATTTCAGATTTTCTTCTAGTTACTAATTGCAGGAGTATAATATGAGTCATCAATTTCAAATTGTATTTAAGTCTCGTGAATCGCCCGCGCATTATCTCCAAACTTCATATCATTGGTATAAGGAGATCAAGACTTTCGATTTCTCACTTGAACGTGAGAGAGTTTTTACATTGATTGAAAGTTATGGACAAGATGTGATGTTGTGTTTGGCAGAACTTATATCTGATCTTCGTCAAAATTCAGATATCAGCTCAGAAATTGAAGAATTTATTCAAGTAAGTCAAGATAAAGATCTACTTAGAGATAAAGTCCAAAAGTTGTTGTTAGAGTATTCAGATATGAAATCATCTAACCAGGCTTTGAAAACAACTATCTCTGGATTGGTTGAGTCTAAAGCCAACAAAGAATTAGCGCAATTGCGAAGTCAAATTACAGAACTTCAACGAAACATCGAAAATGTCGAGCATCGCAACAGACAACTTAGCGGTGAGTTATCAAACGAGAGAAATCGGAGTAGTAAATACCGACAAAGCGATACAGAATATCACCGCCTTAATCAGCAATATAACGATCTTATTCATAAGTACAATACTTTGCAGAACCAAGTTGCTAGTATTCCTCAAATTACACAAGAAAACGAGAAGCTGAAAAAGTCTAAGCAGGATTTAGAAAAACGAGTTCAAGAGATTGAACAGGAACTTCAAGAGGCTCAACAAAAGCTTTCGGTAGCGACGACTCGGTTACGCGGTCTTAACATCAACCCCAATTTGGCGGGTGGTGGCTCTCGCTCCGATCAACTTAAAAATGAATTTTCCCACCTGAAGATGGGATTATTTCACGAGGCAAGTAGCAAAGTCTTAAACGGCTGGAGAGAGCGAGGTTCTACACTTACTTTTAGATCTGAAGAGTTTTCTAAGATCAAGTCCATCTTGTCTGAACGAGTCTTTTGTGGCGGCATGGCGTACTTTGCCAAGGACAAAGCCGAAATTGACACAGAATTGCATTTGATTATGGAAGTCCTGTCAGGCATTGAAGATTTTAGTCTTACGCCACCAATCTCTCAAAAGATTCAGGCAAGAATCCAAGCGGGCTTGCTTTCTTCTAAGGGCGTAGATAACTCCGATCAAGCACTCACAAATTATGCCAACAAAGCGACAACACTTATAGATCAAGATTTACGGCAAATCACAAACTGTAAAACGACAGGGGAAGCCTTGGCCGAAATCCTAAAGTTTGCTGAATCAGGTTTAAGGCTAGTTCGAGACATTGTAAACGATCCAAACTCAGGTGAGCTTTTTATACCAGAGAATGGGGCTGCATTCGATGAAAGCTCTCACGAAACCAGAGATGAGAATAGAGTTCAAATCAAAATGACCGTCTGTGCAGGCTATCGCGTAGCAGGAAACGTCCTAGTAAAAGCTGATGTTATTACCTGTGATTCTGAACCTCTGTCAAAAAAAAAGGAAATGAACACGGCGTTGAATATTTCTAACGAGCCTCAAGAAGAAAGCAATCAACAAAGCTTGAAGAGTATTGAAGATGAAAAAAATAAGAATAAAGATCATGAAGATGATAAAAAATCTCTGCCCCAGGAAATAAATATAGAGCATTCAAGTTCTATAGAAAATCAATCTTTAGATTCACAGAATAATCATCAAAAAGAGAACCCCAAAGATGAAAATCATGTAGAGTCTCAAAAAACTGATAGCAGGATAGATACAACTTTCAGTGGCAAGGTAATGTCTAATAGTGGGGTAGATTTCTGCATTGCCCCGCGCAATGATGCTCGCACACAAAGCGAAGCAGGATATGATGACAAATTAAACTTTGAAGGTTGGACTAATGGTGACAAGATGGTTGGCGCTGACGGAACAGAAGATGACAGATGGTATAAGGTGGCAGGGCAAGACTTTTGGGTTCCAGCCTGTTTTATCGATGGAGAACCACCCAGTAATTTATCACCCATGACTATTGAGGGAGGTGGTGATGAATCCAAGTAAACTGAGGATTTTTGATCGTAGATCCCCAGTCAAAGTGCTTGGCCCTTTCTCAAGGGCTGTAATTTGGGTACAAGGCTGTGATTTCGGTTGTAAAGGCTGTATTGTGCCTGAATCGTGGGATCGAAATGCTGGAGAAGATGTTGATATTTCTGAGCTTGTCGATTGGATACTTAATCAGCCAAGCATAGAAGGTATCACCTTATCTGGTGGCGAACCCATGTTACAAGCAGAAGCCATGTCTACTCTGATCGATCGCATTAGAACCGAGAAAGATTTGGGGGTTATGTGTTACACGGGCTTTCGCCTAGAGCATTTAAAAGAGCAAGGCACTACTTCACAAACGAATCTGTTAAAAAAGATCGATCTTTTGATTGACGGAGTATATGTAGAAAATTTGCAGGATGACCTGCTGTGGCGTGGTTCTAGCAATCAAAGACTATTGCTTTTGAGCGATCGCTATCGAGAGTTTTTAGAAGCTCAAGGCGATCGCTCGGCAGGACTAGAGTTTTTCTTCGCCGAGACTGGTGAAGTTGGCTTTTCAGGAGTTCCCGCTCAGTTAAACTTCCGCCAAGAATTTGAATCTCGAATGTCCAAGCGATCGGTCATTGTTAACCCAAAGTAAACAAGGATAAAATTTATGAGTGGCACACCCAAGTATTCATCAGCAGAATTAGAACGCCAACGGCAACAACAATTAGAAGAAGAACGTCGTCGCAAAGCGGCACAAGAAGCAAGACTCAGAGCAGAAGCAGCAGAAAGAGAACGCCGTCAACGCCTAGAGAATTTGCGAAGCAAAGTCAACTCCCAGCAACAGTCGGTTGCGACGCAGATTCAGCAGCAGCAATCAGCTATGTATCCCCAAGATGCCGCAGCGTTACAACAGCGGTGCCAAAATCAAACCAATACAATTCGTCAAGCCCAAGATGAGTCCAAACTGCAAAATTTAGCGATCGAACTCAACCAAATCTTACAAGATACCGATCAGGCTGTCACCCGCAAACGTCGAGATGATGAAGAGAAAAAGCGCAAGGAAGAAATCGAGCGGTTGCAATTTGAGCTTGAGGAGCTAGAAAGAGAAGTTGGGCGTATTCCTACAGGTGATGCCAGTAAATTTGATGAAACTGGTCAAAA
This sequence comes from Microcoleus sp. PH2017_12_PCY_D_A, assembly GCF_020738565.1. Lineage (NCBI taxonomy): Bacteria > Bacillati > Cyanobacteriota > Cyanophyceae > Oscillatoriales > Microcoleaceae > Microcoleus > Microcoleus sp. PH2017_12_PCY_D_A. The sequence continues at coordinate 28,469 of NZ_JAEQCI010000049.1, forward strand.
TTCTGTAAAACAGGCACTTGCAACGGTGCGATCGGCTTTGGCTACGGGTAATCCTCAAAATGTACAAGCGCCGATAAATAACGCGACTAAAGTTGTCAAACAACACACTCAAGTAGTTGCTCAACGCCGAGCGGAATGGGAAAAACGCAAAGCAGCAGCAGAACAAGTTGTTGGTCAAATTCAAGACTTGGTAACAGGATTAAAAGCAGATCCAGTAGTAATGCGATGGCATTCTCATTCTGTTTCCCAGCTAGAAAATGAACTGCAAAAAGCCAATCAAGCTCTTACCTCAGAACAGTTCGATCTTCCAACCGAAATCCTAGCTAAAGCTAAGGAAAAAGAGAAGCAAATCATCGAAGAAGCGAATGTTGCACAACTGAAAGCAGATAAACGAGACTATATCACCGAATCGATTGTTGCAACCCTTCAAGATATGGGCTTTTCTGTGCTTTCTATCCAAGACGAACACGCGGGGCATCCGTCCACAGCAAAAGTCTTTACCGCTACGGCAGCAGGCAAGGCAATCAGCGTCAGCGTTCCTGTAGAAGGACAAGTCTGGTACGATGTCGATGGCTACTCGAAAAATACGGTTGCTTCCGTTGCTGACGGAAACCCAGTAGCAATTTGCGATGAGGCAGAAGCAGTGCTAACAGAAATGCACAGCGCTTTGCAGCAGGAATTTGGAGTTCAGATGGGTGAAATTGCATGGCAAGGTAAAGATCCTAATCGTATTACTCGGACAGCCACAGATTTACCGACAGATGCCAAACAAGCTAAAGGAGGAAACCGATGAGCAATCCAGTTTACTTTCGATGGTTGACAGAGCTTGAAAAGCAGATTCACTGTCGTAAACATATCATTTTGTATGGAAATATCCATGATGAATTTTTATGGAGAGATGAACGGCAAACTGTATACAAAATTATCAATACTTTCTTGCATGAATTGGGCTTTAGTCTGATCGTGCGTTACAGTCCTGTAAATGGATTTAGTTACTTTTCTGAACCCATGAGAGAGCAATTTGGTTCTCTAATTCAAGAAAGAGCGATCGAGCATCACACTCAACCTCCCTCCGCTGATACACCTAGTCCAGAACCTCCTGCCAACCCTATGGCACCGCCTACCCGCCGCAATCCAGGGGTTAGCACTAGGCAAGCTTCAAATATCAGAATCTTACCAGAAGTAGCTTTTGGCAATCTCAGAATGGCACTATCGCAGACTACTACTTCAGTAGCTGCAATTGTTGACACTGTAGATATGCTAACTTCCGATCCGAGCCAGTATAGTCTCGAAGAACGGAATCTTTTGATGCTGCTTAAGATGTGTACATTGGAATCAGCAGTGTTGACAGAGGGTAATCTGGGTGGCTATAGAAATAGTCTGATTTTAGTGGCAAGTGATTTAGCAAGAATCCCCCAGTGGGTGTACAAGGACAATCCATTAGTTGAACTGATTCAAGTATCTTCCTTAAATAAGGATGAGCGTCGTCAGTTTGCTCAGAGATCCCTGCGTCCTCGCGAAGGTTTTAAAGGATTTTTTGAAGGAGATAAAATTAGCATACAACGAGCTAATCATAGTGCGCCTTCACAGCTAGAAATCTTAGCAGAGGAACTAGCAGATCTAACAGAAGGGTTCCATACGGTAGATTTGGAAGCTCTGAGAATGACCTCATGGCGAGACAAAATCCCTTTGAAAGAAAAGAATGTCAGAAAACTTGTGGATTTTTATAAATTTGGAAGACGAGATGATCCTTGGGAGGAAATTAGTTCTGAAAAAATTGCCTCTGCAAAACAAGAGTTATCTCGATCGGTTATGGGGCAGCCAAAAGCTATTGAAGCCGTAACGTCAATGTTAGCCAGCGCCAGAATCGGCTTAAGCATGGGTGGTGGAAAATCATCAACTCAGCCCAAAGGAATCTTTTTCTTTGTTGGCCCTACAGGTGTTGGTAAAACTGAACTGGCAAAAGCATTAGCAAGACTGCTGTTTGCAGATGAATCTTCTCTAATTCGTTTTGACATGAGTGAGTACGCTCAAGAACACGCTGCTGAAAAACTCACTGGTGCGCCACCGGGATTTGTGGGATTTGAAGCAGGTGGACAATTGACTAATCGTGTCTTGGAACAGCCGTACAGTATTCTTCTATTTGACGAAATAGAGAAAGCTACTCCAAAAGTGATGGATAAATTTTTACAAATACTAAGTGATGGCAGGCTAACCGATGGCAAAGGTCAAACAGTCTATTTTAACCAGACTGTAATTATTTTTACCAGCAATATTGGTGCATCCGATCTTACCAATGCCCATACAGGCGAGACAATTCGTGCTGGAATTATGACCCAAATTAAGGAAGGAAATATACCTCATTACTCGCAAGTAGAGGATCATTTTGACAAAGAAGTTCGATGGTATTTCAGTAATTATATTGGTCGAGCCGAACTACTAGGGCGACTAGGAGATAATATTATCGTATTCGATTTACTGCGACCTGAGTTTATTACTTCAATTGCTAATAAATTTCTTCAGCAATACGCTGAAATTACTAAGGAGAAGTATAAACTAAAAATCAATTTTTTACCTTCAGTTTTAGAGGGTTTGTCGATGCGTATGCAGGAAGAGAAAAACTTGATTCTTGGAGGACGACGTACAAAATCTCTGCTAGAAACTTTGGTTGAGAAACCTCTAAACAGTTGGCTTTTTGAAAACTTTCCTGATACGGGTGTACTTTCAAACAAGATTTTGTCTGTAGAACTAAGTCAGGATGGTTCTCTTCTTCCAAAAATAATTGATTAACTAAAACAAAACAGGGGAAACTGATGACTAAAATGACTTACCCTCTATCAGGTTCGCACCTCGCAGGTTCCTGAAAGTATTACTCGATCGAGACTTACGAACTCAGAGCAAAGAAACCAGGTTTTTTCCCGAATCTACGGGTAACAACGAAGGATTTTCTCCAAAAACCCGGTTTCTGAACCCCCATGCGTAAGTCCTATCTATTATAGCCTTTCTCACATTCATTCGCGGACAAATCTTGACCTGAAAAGCTTTACACTGTAAAAGTTCCAGCATATCTTGGCATACCTCATCTTTCTGAAAAAGGCTATATACAGTGCCTTACTTTTCCACAACCAGCTCAATAAAAATTAATTACATTCCTTTGTTGCTCATAAAAGCGATCGCCCTTTCGCCCCAAAAGCGCGATCGCCCTTAATGTCACTTCCCTTAATTACAAAACAAACTCGGCTCTACATGAAAAAAACTCCCCAGAATCAATGCCAACTCTTTACCAATATTTCCCTCGCCATTAACCACTTCAGACACTCTTTTTTCAGATCCAATGACTCCTACCAAGTCCGCAGGCTGTAACTCTCTTTGTTCCATCAAAAACAGCAATATCGAATGAGGCGTTGCTGTAGTTCCTGGTGCATAATATTCCTGCTCAAATTTCTCAATCAATGCAATCAGCAACTCATATAACTCATTTTCTTCAGGAGTGCGATCGCACTGGCTCATTAACTTTTCCACCATAGCCAGAGCTTTCTCATTATCCGCTTCGTTTCTAATTATTTTTGGCTGGTACTGAGACAATAACTCTTTGTATTTATCGGAATTAAAAGTAAGGGTCATTTTTCCATTTCTCCTTGTCATACTCAGCATGGGTGAGAATATATTTGATATAAATTAATTGGCTTTCATAATCAATACTAACTATTAATCGATAATTATTACCTTTAATATTAAAAACTGTAAACCCTCCAACAGCTTCGGCTTTAGGAAAAACAGATTGTACCTCAATTAAGTTAGACCATTTAGCCTTGTTAGCAATCTTAAACCAGTTATCCAAAGCTTCCCCGCAATCAGCATGAGTTTCGCTGTATTCACGCACCCGTCGGTAGCTGATTATGTGCATCTACTATAAGCAATTTAAACTAAATTTTAGTTTAGCTCAACCAATTTCTTTCGTCAAGGGCGTGAAGCGCAGCTATCCCGTAGGGAATCGCCCTTAATCTCCAAAGTGCGATCGCCCCAAAGTGAACTGTCAGTCCATCAAACAGTGTCCCTCAAGAAAATTAACCTTGAGGACGAGGTAAATCAAACACCACTTCAAATCGGATATTGGGCACTCGTTGCCGAAACAACAGAAGATGTCCCTCCGCATCCGATCGCCTGCGATATCGACCGACGATCGCCCATTGCAAACTAGACGGACGAGGTGACACAATAGGGGAAACCTCCAACAGATTGCAGTGCATGAGTGACAGCGAAAGGATTTCAGTGGTTTTGCCAACACAGGCGAAAAAAGAGCTAGAAAAATTGTGCGATATCGAAAAGCGATCGATCTCCAACGAGAGTCTACCTTCTGATTCAAGAGGCGATCGACCAAGCCAAAGCATCCGGCAAACTCAAATCAACCGATGAGTGAAACTAAAACTTTATTTATCGTCAAAGCTACAAACAGAATGAAAACTATTACCATTACAATTCCCGACGAACGTCTTCTCAAGCTACAAGAAACAGCCTCTAGCCTGGGTATATCACTAGAAGCATTACTACTTATGAGCGCTGAAAACTTGCTTGTACCGCCAGAAACATCCTTTGAGAATGCTATGGAATATGTCCTCAAAAAGAACGCTGAACTCTATAAAAAACTGGCGTAATGCGCTATCTAACTTTAACTGAAGTCTTAGAACTTTATCGCCGTATTATCGAGCAGTCTGGCGGAGCATCTGGTATCGCCAATTTAGGAGCATTAGAGTCAGCTTTATCTCAGCCACGCATGACCTTTGGTGGGGAGGAACTTTACCCAACTATCGTAGAAAAAGCCTCAGCTATTGGCTTTGCTTTAATTAAAAATCATCCCTTCTTGGATGGTAACAAACGCATCGGCCACGCAGTAATGGAAGTCTTTTTAGTTTTGAACGGATTTGAAATTTCTGCATCTGTAGATGAGCAAGAACAAATCATTTTACAAGTCGCATCAAGTGCGATCGCCCGCGATGAGTTTACTGAGTGGTTGCGCTCTCATGTTGTCAATCGATCTATTTAATACCAGGGTATTGCTATCTTGATGGAACAGCCACATCCAGGAACGGGTGGCCGTCATCGGCGCACGCAATCCTACGGACAAAAACAACCATACTTTAATCTATCACCCCGGCAAGCTCTAGCTTGTGCCGTGTGGGATGTGCGATCGATTTGGGTGCATCTGGCGCAAGGCGAATATATCCGTAGGGGCGAAGCATGACCTCCGTGAATATGAGATTATAACTCATGACTTATATGCGGTCATGCTTCTTCAGGCTTCAAAAACCAGATGCACCCATCGATTTATCGTCAAGATCCATTGTATACACCAACGCATCTTATTCTTGAGTCCGCGCACCATTCGGACATCGCTTGTATAGAGGCGGTTTCAACCGCCGATTCTTATAGTTTCTGAACCAAACAAATCTTGCAAAGTTATTTAAATTGTAACGCATCTTATTCTTGATTCCGCGCACCATCCGGACATCGCTTGTATAAACCTGGTTTTAACCGCCGATTCTTATTGCCCAACTATCAATTGACTGAGTAGATTTAACAACATTCATCCCCGCCTGCGCGAATCTTAAAAAAGCCGCATCTGCTTGTTCCGTAAAATCAACAACACCAGGAACAACCACCGGCGAAGTGCAATCTTCCAACAAATAAACCTTCCTAGCCAACATAGAATCCCGCGCCACAATTTCAGTCAGCAAATCATCAATCGTCCAAGCAACGCAATGACTTTTTGCTTGTCCCGCAATAATTACCGCATCAAAATCGAGCAACTTATCAATAAACTGAGCATTTTTATGAGCAATCGGATTTCCGTCTGCACCATCTAACACTTCCGGCTGCAAAACCGAATAATTTTCAGTTAAGGGATTGCCGCCTTTAATCTCAAAAAGTGCTTGACTGTTGCGCGCCATACTGTGGAAAAATATCGCTTCTTCCACCGCCGAAACCAGGGCGTGTCCGATGCCGCCCAGCATTGAGTGATAGGGCCAAATTGTCAAGGGAAATTTGCCATTGTCGCTGAGTTTCTGCACGTAGTGAAGGCAGTGTTTTTGCAGTACCGCATAATTGCCGCCCGCGATGCTGTCGGCGACGGCTGGGTTGACTTTCCAAATTCCTTGCTGCACATCTTCCAGAGTAATTAATGTGGCGGCGGGAATGGGGTTTTCGCCTGCATCATTTATCCAAAATATGGGATGGAAAATTTGCATGGCGGTGTGGGTGTCCATTGTTGGCGCAATGGTTGTAATTGCGCTTAAATTCCGGTAGATGAATTCGCACAGGCGCAGATTGTCATCGACAGCACCGCTACCGGAACGCCCGCCTACAAATAGTTCAAATTCTGGTACGCAAAAGGTGTTTTGGGCGTCAATTATTAGCAAACAAATTTGCTTTTCGTCGCTGGATGCTGGCTGAATACCATGTTTTAATGCCCAATCCTTAGCTTCAGTCGCTCTTTCTTGATAGGGAACTCGCCAGATTTCACTGATTTTCTGGGCATTGAAATATTCTGGAATTGGGAGTTGCTTTTTTGCGGTCATGGTTGATATGGTAAGTTGACAACTGCTATATAATGCTGGTATCTATCTATTTATGGGTCAATTATGGAGCCAGAAGCAAATCAGATTTCTATTAGGTATACTTTTAAACGCCGATTGTTGTTTTTGTCGATCGCCCTTTCCATCGCCCTTTTAATTGTAGCAACTAGATCTGCCTACGTTCAAGGACTGTTAAGAACAGTTTTAATCCAAATCGAGCATTTAGGCGTCTGGGGGCCAGTCGCCTTTATCGCTACCTACAACTTAGCCACGGTACTATTTATACCTGGTTCCGTGCTGACCTTGGGAGGCGGCGTGCTGTTTGGGCTGTGGTGGGGTTCGATATACGTGTTAATCGCCGCCACCTTAGGGGCTACCTTTGCTTTTCTGATCGGGCGGTACCTGTCGCGCGATCGCGTGGTAAGATATATGGAAGCTCACCCGAAGTTCAAAGCCCTCGATCGCGCAGTTGCTAAAGAAGGATTAAAAATAGTCTTTTTAACTCGTCTCTGTCCTTTATTTCCCTTCAATTTATTAAATTACGCCTTGGGAATTACCCAAGTTTCTTTGAAAGATTACGTGTTAGGTTCCTCCGGCATGATACCGGGAACCGTGATTTACGTTTACTCAGGTTCTTTGGTGGGAAATATTGCTGCGATATGTACGGTAAATCAGCCTGCAAATCCCCAAGCCGAACTGGTAAAATGGTTGATTAATATTATCAGTTTTACGGCTGCTGTCGCCGTCACCGTCTATATAACTCGGATTGCTCGCAAAGCTTTAGATGAAACTATTTAAATAGGAAGATTTGCTCATGTCGCAGTCAAAAGTCGATCGCGTAACAGTCCCCCCGATGGACGAACACAACCAAAAATTAGTCTCCTACTTGCATCCGCCCGATTGGGTAAACCCGCAGCCCGCCAGCAGTTACAATTTAGTAGTAATTGGCGCGGGGCCAGCCGGATTAATTGTGGCTGCGGGCGCCGCAGGTTTGGGCGCGAAAGTTGCTTTGATTGAAAAACATTTAATGGGCGGCGATTGTTTGAATGTCGGTTGCGTGCCCTCAAAAGCTTTAATTCGATCGGCCCGCGCTGTCGGCGATATCTGGAATGCGAGTAAATTTGGCGTTAATGTTCCTAACAGTGCAGAAGTGGATTTTGCTGCTGTGATGGAACGGCTGCGCCGGATTAGGGCCGGAATCAGCGATGTCGATTCAGTCGATCGCTACCAGCACACTTTAGGAGTCGATGTCTTCTTAGGTTCTGGCTCCTTTACTAGCAATTCTACCATAGAAGTTGCAGGTCAAACTCTGCGCTTTAAAAAAGCAGTAATTACCACAGGTGCAAGGGCGCGACTACCGCAAATTCCTGGCTTACAAGAAGCTGGATATTTGACAAACGAAACTGTATTTAACCTCACAGAAAAACCTCAGCGTTTGGCTGTAATTGGCGGTGGGCCGATCGGCTGCGAATTAGCTCAAGCCTTTCGGCGACTGGGTTCCGAAGTCGTGTTGCTGCACAAAAATGCTCAGATTTTGGACAAGGAAGATGTCGGTGCTGCGACAATTGTACAGCAGGCTTTTGTAAGAGAAGAAATTCAACTAATACTTGAATCTAAAATAGAGCGCGTTGAGAAAACAAATTTAGGCAAAGTAATTTATTATCAATCTCAAGGTAAGGAAGCATCGGTAACGGTAGATGAGATTATTGTGAGTGCGGGGCGATCGCCCAACGTGGAAGGATTGAACCTAGAAGCTGTAGGCGTGGAATACGATACACAAACAGGCGTATTTGTCAACGACAATTTGCAAACAACTAATCCCCGCATTTATGCTGCAGGTGACATTTGCATGAAACATAAATTTACTCACGCTGCTGATTTTGCCGCCAGGATGGTGATTCAAAACACTCTGTTTTTCGGGCGCAAAAAGCTCAGCGCTTTGACGGTACCCTGGTGTACCTATACAGATCCGGAGGTGGCGCGCGTCGGATTGGGCGAAGCGGAAGCCAAAGCCCAAGGAATTGATGTCGATACATTTTTAATTCCTTTCAGTAAGGTCGATCGGGCAATTATTGACGGCGAAGAGGAAGGATTTGTGAAAATCCACGTCAAGAAAGGCAGCGACAAAATATTAGGTGCAACTATTGTAGCGCGACACGCTGGCGATATGATAAGCGAGATTACTTTGGCAATGGTTAACAATATTGGTTTGGGGAAAATTGCGAGCACAATTCACCCGTATCCGACGCAAGCGGAAGCAATTCGCAAAGCGGGAGATGCTTACAATCGCACTCGTTTGACTCCGTTTGTCAAAAATTTGTTTAATAAATGGCTGGCTTGGACACGGTAGATAAATTGATGTCAAATCCTGTAAATCGCACTTACCCAAATAGAAGGTTTTTATGATCGATCAAGAAACTGCCTACAAGATTGCGACAGACTATATCAATACTTATCACAAAATTTATGACGACACATTAGTTATTTTAGATAACCGAATCATTGAAAAAGATTTTGGGTGGATATTTTGCTACCAGACTAAGCGTGGGTTAGAAACAAACATGACTCGTTATAAAATGATAGGGAATTGTCCAATAATTGTTGACAGGTTGGATGGCAGTATTCATTATCTAGAGGTAGAAAATGGAATAGATGCCGGAATTAGCTTCTATCAAGAAAACAGAGGGAAAATTTTTGATAATTATGCCGAGCTAGATGGCTTTCTTGAATGTTATATGGCTAAAACAGGTATAGGAGATTTTTTAAGTGATGACGCAGCTATTCAGTATTATATTACTTACGCTAAATCAAGGAAAGTTCAAGAAGTAATACAACAAGGGAAATGTCTTCTCACAAAAGAACCTTTTCCTTGGGAAAGGATAAGTGAGTTAACTGAGCGGTGTTTTGATAATCCAGAAAAAGCTCGACAATGGTTGGTAGAAATTATTTCACTCCTTGAATGTGCTAAGTTCCTTAATGTACAGTGAGTATTAATATGTAAACCGCAGATGCAAGGCAGATTGACAAAGATTAACGCAGATAATTTTAAGTATGCACTCCGACCCAAGAAACCGGGTTTTTTGCCAAATCAGTAGGATGCAACGAAGTATTTTCTTAAAAAAACCCGGTTTCTGACCACTCCTGCTTCGAGGAATATTAAGGTTACTTGGATTCTAGCATCGTGTTCAGGAAGATCGTCAAAAGTTTCCATCGATCGCCAAAATCGATCCTCCGTTAAAAATCCCCTTCATCTACTTGAAAAACAGTCAATCCCAACGAGCGCCACATATCAACAACTTGCTGGCGATCGTCCAATACAAACTTAACATTATATTTCCCTGCAATATGCTGCCGATAGATTTCCTCCTTCATAATCGCATCCTTCCTCATATCTCCGGTTTTCCGCATATAAAGGCCTGCATAATTAACCTCGTATTGCCGCAACCATTGTTCAGTCTGAGGCTGACAATCATCGGTTCTGCCCGATACTACGATAATATTAACGCTAGACTGCCACTTGCGGACGGTATCTAAGACGGGCTGATTCGGTAAATCGCGATCGCACTTTGAAGCATCAAAAGGATTTCTACCGTTGAGAAGCGCCAACGTACCGTCCATATCCACAAGAATTGCATCCGCTAAATCCGGGTTGTATTCCGGCGGCGCAACCGGAACCCGCACGTACTTATTGTACATCTTCACAATCACATCTTTACCCACCGAATTAAGTCTTTTCAAATCCCGTTTAATACACTCCTCAACCGGAACTTGCAAGAAAGAATCATTAACTTCAACGATAGCTTTACCTTTGACTAAATTCTTGATATGCTCGATGTGAGGCCCGAAATTAGTATCGTCAACAATCACGTGCTTGCCGTTTTCTAAAGCCATCAAAATAATTGTATCTCTCAATTGCACAATAAACTTTTCATTCGCCGGCGACCAATGGGAAGCGTGAGCCATTTCTCTGAGCAAATCTTTATTGCTACGCACCCACTTCGCAGGTTCAGACAGCAGCAATTCCCGGGCAAATTGAGATTTTCCAGAAGCAGGTAAACCGACAAGTACAATAACTCTTTTCATGACAATTGGTAATGGCTAGATGTAGAAACTATAATTTGTAGGGTGCGCAGTGCGCACCTTAGCGCTACCGGTAATGGCTAGATATAGAAACTATAATTTGTAGGGTACGCAGTGCGCACCTTAGCGCTACCGGTAATGGCTAGA
>NZ_JAEQCI010000049.1:39301-75586 GCF_020738565.1 Microcoleus sp. PH2017_12_PCY_D_A
CTATAATTTGTAGGGTGCGCACTGCGCACCTTACTACCGCTACCGGTAATGGCTAGATATAGAAACTATAATTTGTAGGGTGCGCACTGCGCACCTTACCGCTTGTTCCTCAGTCGCAATCCGGCGGACATCGTTTGTTTGGCGTGCGAATGACCTTCGCCGTATAGTATTAATTAATTGACTCACAAACCTAAATTGATGTAATCCAAACCCAATAACTCCTCTATCTTATGGATTGTAACATCGCGGAGAGCTTCTTTCACTCCCGCAACCCTGCGAGCCCGCAAAGAAAACAAAATTCCCGAATACGGCAAATCTTTTACAGCTAAAGCAAAATCTTTCTGTACTTCAATATGTTCGTGCTGTCGGTAAACCGCCTCGATTTCTTGAACTAACAATTCATATTTATCCTTAACTTTTTGATACAAGTCAATCCATTCAGGAAAATAAGCTAAAAACTCTTCTCCTTCATTAGTCAAAACAATTTCGATCATGCGGCGCGTAGAAAACCCTTCGCGAAGGTGGGAAATCGCCACATATTGCGGAGACTTAACCTTAACTCGGTTGAAATTAGCATCGCAAATAATATACCCTTCCGAATCCATCGGATCTAAATGTTGAGCCGCTTCGACAACTTCTTTCCAGCTAGTTAAAGGATAGGATGCTACCAACTCCCAGCCGTATTTATTTGCCCACATACTGGGGTCTGTTTCTAGCAGAGTTTGAGTGTTGCGAACTCCGTGCAGCACGATTTGATTGTTTTTTTGCTGCACAACTATTCTATTGTAAGGCGTCATCAACTCAAAGATAAAACACCGATCTGTTTCTTCCGGCAATTGATAGCCCAATTCTTGCCAGACTTTCCAAAAAAGTTCGGCAAAGCTGAATCCAAAACCGTTAACTTCGCCCGCTGCGTCGGGAGTGCCGCTAGATTGCACTCTCCATTCTCCTTGGTAAAAATACAGTACAGTCAGAGAACCGTCTAGTTTTTCGTAAACTTTTGCATGACTCCAATCAATTGCAGCGGCGTGGCCTTCCCCGTAGTTGAAAAATTTGTCGTAGGGATAAGAAACAATCTGCCAATCTTGGGATGAGTCTAAAATAATGCCCCGACACTGCTGGACTATTTTTTCTCCCAGCGGGGATTCTATCTGCGAGTATTTCAGACAGACTAAATCGGGATATTGGCGGTGGCGGGTAACTTTGATATGATAAGTTTCGCACAAAGTTTCTAATCCGTGCTGGCGTAAATACTCTTGCAGTTCCACGTTTGACTCCTAAATTACTCGCCTTCTCTATTTTATCGGAAATTGTATATTTCCGTGCATTTGTAAAGAAAATTTAAACTTGCTTTTTTCCTGAATGCCTGTTGTGGCTTTTGTATTTTGGAGTTGTGTTGTAAATTAAGTGAACACGGTTCAGTGCAAAACTAGACTGTTTCGACATTGAGGACAAAAATAGTGAAGAATAAATTATTACTTTTGGCAACTTCTGCTTGTGTATTGAGTGCTTTGGTACCTGTCTCGCGAGTTTTTGGTGCGGGCGCATTGCCGCAGATTTTGGCGGAAACCAAGCCTGTTGCTCGAGCTGATGCTGCTGTGCCGATAAGTGAAATTTTGCCAAAGTTGAAAGGTAAAACGCAAGTACCTATTTTTATCCCCAGCTTGGTTCCTGTTTCGCAGAAACTTTACTATCAAACCCAAAGTAAACCCGACAGCTATACTGTTTCTATGGAGTTTACAGCAGATTGCAAAGGTACGGGTGCTTGCACTCTTGGAGAAATTAGAGGTCAAAAAGGTGGTGACTTTTCTACTAAAATGGAAGGCGTAACTAAGACGTTAAAAACTGTTCAACTTGCGGGCGGAGTGAAAGGAAATTTTCACAACGGTTGCGGGGCTTATTGCACGGCGAATCTTGAGTGGAAAACTCAGGGTTTTATGTATACTGTAGCCATTAGAAATGGAGCGGAAGCAGATTTAGTTAAGATTGCAAATTCTGCGATTCAAGCTGGGAAACGTTAAGTTTTGCAGTCTTGGACGCACACATTCTATTTGTAGGGTGCGCAGTGCGCACCTTAGCGCTATAAGTAGCGCGTCAAAAGACTATTTGAGTAAGTCATCCCCTTTCCAAAGCTGGGGAAGCAAGAGAGAATGGTTGTGATGTCTACAGGGAGATCGGGATGAGGGGAAGAGGACTATTTTGGGCGATTTTTGCTGGTGTGGTTACTGCTTTTACGATCGCACTTTTGACACCCAACTCGGCGTTAGCAAGGCCAGAAGTGTCTGTTACAGAAATTCGCTGGTTTAATTATACCTCCAAAGATGGCTGGCAATCCATCCAATTTATTGTGCCCGATCGCCATACTGCACAATCTACCAACAGCCGCAAGCTGCGCCTCTACGATGTTCATATTGCCAAGATGTTTGAGATTTCGCGTTTTTTGTGCGATCGCGATCGCACTTCTGAAGGCTACAATTGGTCTTACCAAGCCGACAATGGCAACATCGACATGGGAAGCTTCAAAATTAGCTGCGAAAGCGCCCGTTTCACCGCCACAACCTACGGATTAGGCAAACCCGAAAATACAGTCATTCGCCGCAACTTCAATCAAAAAGACGGCCGCCCTTCTCTTGCCGTTGCCAAATATTCAATTCCCACTCTGAACGTTGCTAAAAATAGAGTTTTACAGTGGAGAGATTTTGTCCAAAAAATTCCCACGATTCCCAACAAGTCAGGTGCCAATCAAGCTAAAAGTCGTTTTCCTGTAAGTAACATCTTTGCACAAATCAAAGGCAAGACGCGAGTACCTGTTTTCCTCCCCAATATACTGCCTTTTTCTGACACTCAGCAACTAGATTTTGATGTACAAGCGGGCTCCCACGGTTACATTGTTGGAATGTATTTAGGCAAAGGATGTCGCGGGGGAGCCTGTACTTTCGGCACAATTGAAGCGAAAAGAGATGAACCGATTTCGCCTCCTTCGCAATTGCCGAGAGATACTTACAGAAGTATTGAATTAGCAGGCGGAATGAAGGGAACTTATTTCCAGACTTGCGGTAATTATTGCATTGCTTCTGTGGAGTGGCAAAGGCAGGGAGTTTTGTACCGAGTAAGTCTCAAAAACGGACGGCAGTCAGATGTTGTCCAGATAGTAAATTCTGCACTTCAAGCAGGACAACGTTAATACTATTTGCGATTTTGTATTAGGTACGTTGTTGCGATGAAAGCGCTCTTGTCTATGTGAAAGAGCGCTTTCATCGCAACAACGTACCTTAAAACGTACCTTAATAATCTACATTTGTTTCGCGATCGACACGACATAAAAAGTAACGGGCTACATCACGAGCATTTTTCATGGTTTTATGACTTTAGTAATTTGATAAATTAACTTTTGATGGTACTCTATTAGCCCGGTTCAGAAGTTCGATCGCAATTACATCGCCCTTTTCCCCTCCTGTCTATATTTCTCTCTCCAAATCCCGCCACCTTTGAGCTAACTCTGCCGCCGGCTTCTACCGCGTTCATCCGCATTAACTCTAGGAAAATCATACATCCTCGGCTGCCTTTGGCTCGAAATGCCGATCGGCTCAAGCCACCCAAGCCAACGCAAAATTGGAAACACCCTCAAAGCTGGCTGCTACCGCCGGTCAATATCTGGTATTACTATTTTATCGCCCGAATTGTCCCAACCAGCAATTAAAGTCCCCACCTGCGGTACGCTAGATCAGGTGAATATACTGGCTCATTTCAAGCTATCTGCGATCGATCTTATGTCCCCAACCACATCTGCCCCTTCCCGAACCGTCCGCATCGGTTCCCGCAAAAGCCAACTCGCCCTCGTTCAAACCCACTGGGTGCAAGCAGAATTACAGAAACGCTTCCCGCAACACACTTTTGAAGTCCACACCATGTCTACTCAAGGAGACATAATTCTTGATGTCGCCCTCGCTAAAATTGGCGATAAAGGACTTTTCACCAAAGAATTAGAAACGGGAATGCTGAACAATGAAACGGACTTTGCCGTGCATTCCCTCAAAGATTTGCCTACCAATTTGCCCGAAGGTTTAATTTTAGGATGCGTCACCGAACGCGAAAATCCCGCTGACGCCCTCGTAGTTCACTCCAAGCACAAAGACAAGCAACTAGACACCCTCCCCGAAGGTTCCGTAATCGGCACTTCTTCCCTGCGCCGGCTGGCTCAACTGCGCCACCATTTCCCTCATTTTGTATTCAAAGATATTCGCGGCAATCTCAATACTCGACTCGCTAAATTAGATGATGGCGGTTACGACGCGATTATTCTAGCAGTCGCCGGATTGGAAAGATTGGGAATGGGCGATCGCATCCACCAAGTTATCGATCCTGAAATCTCGCTTCACGCCGTCGGACAAGGTGCTTTAGGCATCGAATGCCGCGCCGGAGATCCAGAAATCCTGGCAGTGATTAAAGCTCTCGAACACTCGGAAACCGCCCAAAGATGTTATGCCGAACGCGCATTTCTGCGGGAATTAGAAGGTGGCTGTCAAGTCCCCATCGGCGTCAATACCAAAATAGAAAACGGTCAATTAACCTTAACCGGCATGGTATCGAGTCTCGACGGCCAGCGATTTGTCAAAGATACTGTTTCCGGCGCAGCCGAGACTGCTGAAATGCTGGGAATAGACCTCGCTCACCGCCTGCGCGCCCAGGGAGCGAGTGTTATTTTAGAGGAAATCTTTGTCGAAGTTCAACGCGGTTCATAAATGCGATCGGCATCTGTTTTTCACGGCTTTGAGACGCGATTTATCGCATTTGGTAAAATAAAAATAACTGGCGGTTCGCTTTTGTTTTGACAGGTACAATAGCAGTCTGATTGTAGATTTTAGATGGTGATTTTAAATAAAATTGCCAAATTCACAAATATCTGACTAATTTAGGATGCTCCGCAGGATGTTGAGAAACCTGGTTTATGGATAGATACCTTGCTGTAATACCAATTTTTTATGAGGCCCCGTAGAATCTGATCCCCCCAGCCCCCTTAAAAAGGGGGAGCAAGAATTCAAAGTCCCCCTTTTTAAGGGGGATTTAGGGGGATCCGGATATGTGCAACTTCACATTAAATTGCTGTAAAGCCCAGGATTTTTCGTAGCAACTGGGTTTCTTTGCATCAGCCCTATCATTGTCAATATACAATCCAAAATCTCCAATCAAACATCGACAATAAATCAACAACCTATTTCAGGGAAATGCAAAATATGAGCGCTCAGGAAACTCAATTAAAGCTAGAATTGGCAAAAGTTCAGCAACTTTATCGCAAAATGCAGGCAGATCGGAAAGCTTTGCAGCAGCAATTGAAAGAGTTTAAAACTCAGACAGGAAACTTTTCCGATGTCGTCGAGCAAGTCTTGCCTTCCGTAGTTTCAGTTTACGTGATGGATTGGGATACAGGAGAAGAAATTTCTTCCGGGAGCGGCTTTTTTGTATCTCCTGACGTAATTGTCACTAACTATCACGTTATCGAAGATATTGCCGATGAAGATTACTTCTACGAGGAAGATGAAGTCGAACAGGTTTTAGTGGAAACTTACGACGGAAAGTTGAGAATGGCAGAGGTGGTATTTACAGGTAATGCGGAAGAGGATTTAGCATTGCTGTTGATTACTGGTTTTATCATCGATCCGGCAACAGGGGAACAAGTGGAGTCTCCCGAAGAATATCCTCCCCTAGAATTGTCTTTTGATGTCAAAGTGGGCGATCGGGTAATTGCTGTGGGCAATCCTATGGGACAGTTTGCTGCAACTGTAACTCAAGGTATTATTAGTGCAATTCGCGAACCGGAAGAGTATGAGGTGGGCGAGGATGATGAGGATGAGATTGCCGAGGTGAAGGTGTTGCAAACGGATGCGGCGATTAATCCGGGAAATTCGGGCGGCCCGTTGATTAATATGGCCGGTCAAGTTGTTGGGGTGAACACGTGGGGATTGGAAGATGCTGATACTATTAATTTGGCGATCGCCTCCGTTGCATTGGATGACTTCTTGGCTGGATTTGAAGAAACTTTTGAGGGTGAACCTGATGAGGAATAGTCGCTAGTTGTCGGTAATCTGTGATTCGGGCGATCGCACTTTTTGTGAAAAGATGTGAAAAGGGCGATCGGCTCAAACGACGGTTCAAGCAAATAGTAGGTTTTCTGCGATCGTCTTAGGTTTTGGGAGAGATTTACCGTATCCCTGATATTCTTCAACTAAAAGATCTAATACTTTAATCGTACATAGCGATCGCCCTTCTCCCAAAAAAGCGATCGCCCTCCCATACATTCACAGCGATCGCCATTCCACACAAAAAAGCCGTCCTTCTAGCGATGAGTATTGGATATTTATTATGCAGCCTCGCTTAAAGTTCTGACACTCAAAACCTCATTAGACATCAACGGTTCAATTTGCGACTCAGCTAAGGTAATTACAGCTATAGTTTCACCTAAAGCATTAAAAACTTCAAGACTGTAGCCATCCTCATCGGGGTGGGGATGATGCTCAACAATAGTAGCAATATCTCCTCGACAGAGTTTGTACTTGGGTACATCTACTCGTAATGCTACTCTTTTAAACAAAGGAAATTTCATTTTATACCTCCTTATTGGGATATAGGGTGATAAACTTGGTTTTTTGCGAGGGAAACTCAGTCATCCAAATAGTTACTACTGGCAGACCTCTTCCGTTAGGGCCAGTTAATGTGCCACGAATTTCATACTTATTACCATAGCGCGTTTGTTCGGTTGGTGTTGCATCCCGAGGCAAAATTTGTTCTCTTAAGTCTTGTTCTAGTTGTTGCCAGTTATCTTGGGTGTAATTGGCTCGTGCAAGAAATAAAGATTTATCATCTTCTACTAAGAACTTGAGCAAATACTGAGTTATTTTTGCTTCAGCAATAATGGTATTATTAGGTAGTTTCATTAACTTAATTTTGTAATATTAGTACAAGCGATTTAAAATTATATCTTATTTAAAGAGCGATCGCCCTTCCCATCCAGAAAGGCGATCGCTCTTTTTTTGAAAGCGGATGAAAAGATCGATCGCGAATTAGAAGGGTAAAGGAATCGGAACAGGAACGCGATTACGAATTTCTTGTTGAACTCGTTGCTTAACTTCGTTTTTAAGGACGTTAGCAGCAATACTAGCAAATCCACTGTCTCCCGTAGCAGCTACATCAAATAAACATCCCTCTAGGCGATCGCTCGGTACTTCTGCTTTGCGACAAGCTTCTTCAGCCATTTGTACAGCTTGAGGAGCCAGCATTCGCAAGACAACAAAACCATTAGGAAAGGCATGATTTGTGAAACTATCTGTATTTTTTCCTGGGGGATAATCAAACAGAGATTCACTTGTGGAAATCCGCCAACTATCGCCAAATTGCTTGTGAATTGACTCTAAAAATAGTTCGGTAGCTTTGTCTAGTTGGATGGGAACGTACTGACTGACATTAAAGTTGTTTAATACTGACCGAGCAATGTTCATCGCTTCTTTATTTTCTGCAATAACACGACCATCTCGACTCATAAAGTCGTCTGAGGGGTTGCCGTTGAAGTTGCCGAGTAAACCTTCAAGTTGACCGCGATCTCTATCAGTTACAGCCGGGGTGATTTCCAGCATTGTAGAGCCTTTTCCTTCACCCCGAATGTGAAACATGGCTTGTTTGCCTGTAGGCCATTGAACCACCCAATCTAAATTACCTGTGCGGGTAATGCTACCGCCTCCGGGTAGGTTTTGTGTTCCTTGTAAGTCAACTGGTTTGCCGTCAATACGGAGGGGAATACTGGTTTGGTCATCGGGGAAACCATCGGCGTAAAGTGCGACTCTGGTATTACCGACTTTGATGGCGGCTGCGGTGTTAATGGCAGCAGTGTTAATGGCTTTGTAGGGGGCTTCTCGTACCTGAATTTCAAATTGCCGATTTTTCGATCGGGTGAGGACAAATTCGCCGATTGCGTGGTGATCGTACCTTTGTCCATCAAAGGTTGTGAGGTGTGGATCGCCCCAAGATGAGGCATTGACATAACGAATACCACTAGACAATGCCGCCATTTTAGCAGCATCATCTATAGGATTTTGCCTCTCTGACGGTTGTGGATTTGGCTGCGGTGGATTTTCTGCTGCATCAGCTTTGGAATTTGAAATAGTATCAAAAAGAGCAGCTAAGATAGGTGCAAAGAACGCAGCGAACCACTTAGGACTGTTATTGTTAATATCTTTAATCCAACCACTACCTTGTTCTAGTGTGTTTAGAGGAGCTTCTACCTCATTCAGCGCTCGATTACCCGATTGATTTTCTTTTCTTTGATTTTGCCTTGGGTCGCGCCCTTGCTGATTTTTTCGGTGTGGATTATGACCTTCAGTATATTGATCCACTCCTTGTGGGGCTTGTACTTTATTTGGATTTTGATTTGCTGGTGTCTGAGATTGCTTAGTGTTTATTTCAGTTATGTCTGTTAGCACCGTCTTATCAGTTACCAAAACCTTAAGACCGTCGCTTATTGTCTTTGTAACCCATCGAACTAATGGAATCCCCTGTGCTAATAAATAAAATTGATTTGTTGGTGATAGGCTAGGCACTTTAATTAATTGGTCACCTAGTTGCCTATATGTCTTGATGTTATTCGTATAATTTGCGTTTGCCAGTTCTAGTCCAAATTGATTAATTGTTTGCGTATATTGTTGTTTTTCATTGTTTTTGGTAGCTATTTTTATAAGGTTAAACATCGTGAAATAAATCGACTCTCCAGTTGCCTTATTTAAAATTTTGCCCCACATTGCTTGATTATCTGTACTTGGCAATATTTCAAAATTAAGATTTTCATAATCGGTTGTTAGTGATTTTTCTTGGGGTACATGAGTAGCTGAACTAGCTCGAAATTGATTGATATTACAATCTTTCTGACAGAGAGAAGAGACATATTCATTCCCGTTGTCATTAACCTGTATAAAATTTAAAGAAAACGGCTTACTGTCAGAGGGAGAGGCGTAGATCATAAATGCCCAGAGTCCAGTAAAAAGGTAGTTTTTGGATTGCGCTTGATTGGGCTGGGGAATACTGGGATTATCAAAATCAGGACGCACCGGCTGATTCGGCCCCGGATCTTGAGGAAACGGCGGCGCCTGCGGATTACTCCTAGACGGCACACTCGGTGCATCATCAAACTCCCCCGGAGCTCGCTGCACTAACCAATCCGAAATATTCCTTTCCACAGCAGGCGGAGTCGCCGCCACCACCCGATCGCCCGATCGAGCTAAATTCACCGTACAAACCGTCGAATTAAAACTAAAAACCGTACAAAGTGCCACCGACAAAGCCCGATTGACAAACGTACCCGGAGCCAACAAACCACCCATTAAAACCGCAAAAAAACTCACAATACCCAGAGCAATAAGACGAATCTGACGCATGATTTACCTCACTAAATAATCAAATGACTACTGAACAATAGTTACTATAGTGCCTAGCTTTACCTGAGAAAATAATTCCTCCGCATCCTGGCTATACATCCGCAAACAACCGTGAGAAATAGCCTGTCCCACGGTCTGTGGCTGGTTGGTGCTGTGAAAGCCATACCAAATTCGACCTTCAGCAGAAAACCCAATCCAGTAGCGGCCTAGTGGATTAGCCGGATTGTCGGCCGGAACAATTTGACCCGTCAATGGGTTCATCCAAATAGGGTCGCGTACCATCTGAACAACGCTAAAAGTTCCCGTCGGAGTTTCCCATCCAGAACGACCAATACCTAGAGGGTATTTCTTAACTTCAACTACACCCCGGTACACTGTGACTTGGCGACGGCTGAGACTGACCTCTAGGCGAGTTTTCTGATTAACTGGCGGTTGCAATTCAAGAGACTGGCGATTGCTAACCTGCGCCAACACAATAGGCTGATAGCTAACAATTAAGCCTGTAGCTGCTGTCCACAAAACTCCCCAACTAGAGAGTGACGTGAAAATCTTAAACATCTTGTACATCAGCACTACCAACCACCACAAATCAATTGAGAATTAGCAGCAAGGCGAGGCCAAGGCGCTTGCCGTTCCATTGTGAAGGGAATTGTCACTGTACTGTGACCTGGCTTGCCGTCCGAAAAGGCAATTTGACCTTTGATTTTGAAACCGCGATCGACAATATCAGCCGTTAATTTTCCATTACCAAATCGTAAAGGAATGCTGCTAGTAATTTGCTCTCCTAAGCGCTGTCCTTTACCTAAACCACTGCCATTTTGATGAAAATTAGAAATTGACAGGTTATCTCCATCCTCAGTAATTTTTACCATTGCAGTGTAAGGCGGCCCTCCCGAAAAAAATCCCGATTCAGGGTTATATCCAAAATCTGTAGCTGAACTAAATTTCCAGTTGCCAGTCACAGGACAAGTAACCCTTGCATTAGATGTTGAGCGCGCTGGAGCGTTTGAATTTGGAGCGGGATTATCAAACTCAGGGCGAATAATATTAGGCCCTGGATTTTCAGGATACGGCGGTGCTTGTCCGTTGCCAGCAAAAGGCAACGTACTTGCTACTGTAACAAAAATAAAAATTCCCCAATTAATAAATCGAAATCGAATCAGACCCATAACTTACCTCACATATTGAGCTGTTAACATTACCGAAACAAGTCCAGAACCTTCAAGTAAATCAGAAGTGCGATCGCTCTCAATAAAAGCGATCGTCCTCACGCCCTAAAACGGCAAAATCCTCCGAATACCCCGTTGAATCACATCTTTAACAATATTTTTACCAAAATCTGAAAACCAACCCTTAGCTTCCCCAGGTTCTACCTTTTCCGCATCGACATTAGCTGGTGGCTTCTCATCTATTTTAAAAGCAGATTTTTCCATCCCCACCTGCGACATCATCCCCACAAAAGTATTAATCGGAATCGCCGAATTAAACCCAGTTTTCAACTCTTCTTGCCTTTCCCCCGCCTCATTTCTTACCGTACCAACCGTATCCCCTTGTCCGTGAATTCCAATCACTCGCCCGCTAACATCAAACACCGGTCCGCCGCTCATTCCCCGCCGCGTCACCGCGTCATAACGCATCGTATATCCTTGATCGTTACTCGATCGGGTATTGATAACTTGTCCGTTCGTAAACGCATATTCTCGTTCTGTTCCACCGCCAGCCGGTAAAGGATATCCCGAAATATAAACCCCAGATCCAATCGTTGCTTCATCGGAATTGCTAATCGGTGCAACGGAATATTCTTCGTTACTTTCAAAGATCACAACTGCTAAATCCGGCCCGCTCTCATTATTCCGAAAACCCTTGACATCCGTCACTTTATGCTCTTTTTCCTTAGAAGTCCGAATCATAAATTCAGTATTGGGGTTTTTCACGACATGATATGCTGTTAGCACTGTATAAGTCTTACCTTTTTTAGCAATAATTACTCCCGAACCGCTATCCCCCGGACTCAGAACATTATTGATTTGCACTGTAGTTGGTACTGCTATTTGAGCGACTTCTTTGGCAGTTTTTGCCAGGACGGGCTGGCTAATCATAATTGTTGCTACTGTTGCGGTTCCTGCTACAATGGCGGGAACATAATTAAACCGAGAAACTCCGAAATTCATAAATAACTCCGTTGATAATCTGAAACAAAATGTCAAATAACTTGCTCTAAAACTGTTAATCTTTGTCAGCGCCATTTTTTTGATGGCTGATTCATTCTTCCACAACCCGCCAGGGGTTTAAACCCCTGGCGGACTGTCGGGCTGTCGGTTTTCGAGCTGTCGGACTATACCTTTCTATAGCTTTGCGAGAATGAATCAACCCCTTAATAAGAGGAGCTTTGAGAAACTCGCGCATAACGCAAATAGGTACTAATCGGAATTCCCCAACTAGAATTAACCATGACTTCCAACATTGCTCCCGATGGTTCAGTTCCATCCTCAAAGGCATAAATTCCAAAATCAGGATCGCCGTTCTTCATCCGACCATTAATCCCAATTAAAAGCCCCCGATCGTTAAAAATTGGCCCGCCGCTCATCCCCACTGCAATATCATTTGTGTATCCCAAACGATATCCTTGAGCTAGGGATTTTGGCGGCAGGACCGATACAGCACCTTGGGTAAATTTAAATGCCCGAATTCCTTGCTCGAAAGTAGTAGTTAAACTGCGGCCCCGATACATCGGAAATCCGGCGGCAAATACGGGTTCTCCTACTGTTAGTAAATCGGTGCTAATTTGGGCGACTTGATAGATTGTGGAACTGCGAAATTGAACGATCGCCAAATCCGCATTTCCCAACTGTCTCGGAGCACCCAGCAGCCGATACCGCTCACCGTCGGGGGCGATCGCGGTATGCTGCTGGCTGAAACCGACAACGTGCCAATTTGTCAGCACCGTGTAGACTTGACCCTGCCGCTGGACGATCGCCCCGGAACCCGAAGCATCAGGCGTTAAAATACGTACCGCCGTTAACTTTGCCAACCTTTCAACACCGGCACTTTGAGCATCAGTAACGGGAGAATTTGCGCTAACTGGTTGGGCTATAACGCTGCAACTAGCTGGAAAAATACTCAGCACAACCGCACAAACTCCCGTCAGTCCCAGTCTTCGCAAATTCATCACCTTAAAGCTCCCGCGATCCGGCACCAGTGCTCGGTTGGGCGGGGGCTACTCGCGGTTGCCCTGATGCGGGTTTTGGCGCAGCTACGGGCGCGATCGTACTTCCCTCGTCCCCCAACCTGCCGCTGACATCAATGAACGGAATACTGTCCTTGCTTTCAGACAGAGAAGGCGCACCCGCTTGTCCCTCCCGCCAAGACAAAAGATTATTCAGTGTTTTCACTGCATCTTGATTCGGTTTCAGTGTAAATATCAATCCTTGGCAGCGGCCATTTACTTGGCTGGCAGTGCAAACCACTCGCTGTCCGTTCATTAGCCCTACAGTGATGAACTTAAGCTCTTTGTTACTGCGGAAAGTTTCCAGGCGACTGCTCACCTCGCGACAACGAGTCGCAGGATCGTAGCCAGCACCGGAGAAATCATTAGAAACCCACCGAATCCAAGGTTCTCGATTTCCCTGTGCGTTTTGATACATCGTGATCGGCACACCGCTTGAATTGTCGCACCAAAAACCGCGCTGTCCCGGTGCCGGTTGACTTTGAGCGGGTTTAGCGCTTAAAGATACGCTGCTGAGGGCGATCGCGATCGCCCCTACTGTCAAAGCAGTCATTGATTGCCATTTGCTCATGATTATTAACTTCTCTCAAAAAACTAATTATTTGCCAATACACAACAAGCCTGAAAAGTGACAAATGCGATCGCACCGATCGCCCTTGCCATTTCCCCAGCCCCGCGAAACTCACATCCGTCACAGACTAGGTTTTATGTCACCTATATTCAGTTGATTCAAACTTTAATGCTGTCAGCCCTCACAGCCGTACAGCCCAGATGCACTTTTAGGGTTGAAAAACCGTAAAATGATATTTTACATCATTCTCTTCTATCGATCAATACCTCAATGCAAAATTTTTATTAGCGATCGCCCTCGGTTGAAAAACCCCATTTATTTAGCAGATCCCGGTAAGGACACAGCAATGCCGCGTCGTTACAGATATCGCGTAAAATCTAGCTGTTAGCGTGTTTAACCTGACGGATTAGCCCAATAGCCCGATCGATGATCGCACTTTACGTTCTCGACTTCCACTCCTCAACATCTTCATCCGCAATCAAGTACCGATAATGAGTCGAACCCTTAACAGTTACCCGAATCAAATTTTTCTTCTCCCTCTCACTCTCAATAGTCACCTTTCCAAACCCTGTTTCTTCCCAAGTTTCCGACAGAATGTCCTCGATTTTATCAAAAACCCGATCAATCGGATTCTCCCTACTTTCTCGCCCTGATGACATATCTGTTTCCACCTTCTGATTTGACTTGGGTTTACTATTGCTGCCGCCTGCTTTGTCAGCCCGATCGCCCGCAGCATCCTTTGACACAAACCCCATAGCTTTTTCCTCCCCAAATTTCAGCCTCTATAGGTATTTAGGAAAAAGCCTTCTGTTTTTACCAGAAAGAATTGGTTGAAAGCCCGCCCGTCGGAGCGGGAGAAATTAAAATCAGACTATTCATTACCCCAATCCTCTTCCTTCTAGGTAGAGGTCGCTCTCAAACTGTCAACTGTCAACTGTTGAAGCATATTGGCAAGTTTTGCAACAATAATTTACAGCATCGCCCCCAGCGCCATTCATACATAGTCAGGTACAATACGTGCGATCGCAATCAGTACGTCCGCCATTAGCAATTCCCAGTATTTGTATCGGAATTATCAAAACATATCTTATCTACCAGAAACTCCATACTTCCTACCTCTAAGGTCGATTTGAGACTAGAGATTTGAGACAAGAAATTTGAGATTTCCTTCACAGCCTCTACTAAATGCTTGAACCGAGCACTAAAAAAATTGCTTAACCATCGACAATAGAGATTTATACTTGTTTTTTGGACGGCACGTTAACATTGTGTCCCTCGCCATTTAAACTTGATCTAGCCTAACTATCCCAAGGAACACAAAAAAATAATGCGAATTTTATTTGTATCCGCCGAAGCAGCACCCCTAGCCAAAGTGGGCGGTATGGGCGATGTCGTCGGCGCTTTGCCTAAATTTCTGCGCCGCATGGGTCACGATGTCCGCATCTTCATGCCCTACTACGGCTTCGTCCCCGACAAAATGGACGTTCCCAAAAAACCTGTTTGGAATGGGGCGGCCATGTTCCAAAGCTTCTCCGTCTTTGAAACTCTTTTGCCGGGAACCGATGTACCTTTATACTTATTGCAACATCCATCTTTCTTACCACGCCGGGTTTACGGCGGCGTAGATGAAGATTGGCGGTTCACTTTCTTTGCCAATGCTGCCGCTGAATTTGCCTGGAATCACTGGAAACCACAAATTATGCACTGTCACGACTGGCATACGGGGATGATACCTGTTTGGATGAAGCAAGACCCCGATATCAGCACAGTTTTTACTATTCACAATTTAGCTTATCAAGGGCCGTGGCGCTGGCGTTTGGATCAGATGACTTGGTGCCCTTGGTATATGCAAGGTCACAATACAATGGCTGCGGCTGTACAGTTTGCCGATCGCGTAAATACAGTTTCGCCCACCTACGCCGAACAAATCAAAACCCCAGCCTATGGGGAAACTTTGGAAGGTTTGCTATCTTTCCTCGGCGGCAAAGTATCAGGTATTTTGAACGGAATTGATACAGAATCTTACAACCCAGAAACTGACAAGTACCTCCACCAACAATTCAGTGTTGATACTATTGACAAGCGCCCAGTTAACAAAATTGCGCTGCAAGAAGAAGTCGGTTTGGAAGTGAATAAAAATGCCCTGTTAATCGGCATGGTGACGCGGCTAGTAGAACAGAAGGGATTGGATTTGATCATTCAAATGCTCGATCGCTTCATGGCCTATACCGACGCTCAGTTTATTGTACTCGGAACGGGCGATCGCTACTACGAAACCCAACTCTGGCAAATGACAGCCCGCTATCCCGGTCGGATGTCCACCCAATTACTCTACAACGACGCCCTCTCCCGGCGCATTTACGCAGGCTGCGACACCTTCCTGATGCCCAGCCGTTTCGAGCCCTGCGGCATCAGCCAAATGCTCGCCCTCCGCTACGGCTGCGTTCCAATGGTGCGCCGCACCGGCGGTTTAGTCGATACAGTATCTCACAACGACCCGATTAATGATACTGGCACAGGTTACTGCTTCGATCGCTACGAGCCCCTCGACTTGTTCACCTGCATGATCCGAACATGGGAAGGCTTCCGCTACAAAGATAAGTGGAAAGAACTGCAAAAGCGCGGCATGAAAGAAGATTTTGGCTGGGATATTTCTGCCAAGAAATACATCAACTTGTACAGCGATATTTTGGGAATCTCACCAGACGAAATAGCACCGGAACCGGAACCAGAATTGAGCGTTGGCAAGGGTTAATTGGTAATTGCTACGGTACTATCCAAAAATTGGCTTTGCAACACTATTTGTAGCGGTAAGGTGCGCAGTGCGCACCCTACTTTCTTACCATCAGTAGCGGTAAGGTGCGCAGTGCGCACCCTACTTTCTTACCATCAGTAGCGGTAAGGTGCGCAGTGCGCACCCTACTTTCTTACCATCTCGCAATGACATCATATAAATTCGCACCTCGAACCTAAAAATTCATCCGTTAAATCCGTTACAGAATCCGTTGCCGAACTTCTCCTCAATTAATCAACAAACAAATCCAAAGGTAAATGACCGTAAGTCCCGCTAACTCCACCTTCCTCAGCCGATTGACACGACACTAAAACTCCCCGATAAGTTCCAGGATAGCCATCAACATAATAGGAACCCTTCAAAGTATTAAACTTAATATAAACAGAACCAGCAAAGGTCGAGACAGCATTTCGATCTAAAACAGCTTGATATCCCAAAGCCTTCAAATAACTTTCTAAAGCGAAAAAACCCTCATCCGTCGAAGCAGCGCACACTCCCAGCATTTGGTAATCCGACAAACTTGCTACCAGCAAAATCGCTTCGCGCAGCGCCTGTTTTTCCAGCGGCGACGCTACAGATTGCATATCCAGACAAGTAAAATCCTTGAGGATTTGCTGTGCTGCTTCAACAGTTAGGGTAGTCTGGTTTTGAGTAGACATGAATTGCTCTGATATTTCCCAAAAGTACGATCGACCTTCGGGTACCCGCCAACGGATTTTCTGCCATTGCAACCCTCGATCGACGGCCGTAACACTCGCGCCAGCCCCGATTATAGCGCATTGTGGGATGTCGGAATCATTTTGGGCGATCGGTCTACTGCACCGCAGACTCTACCGAGATTCCAAAGAAATATCAAAAAAAATGTCAAGTTAGCTGAATTTGCCGCTATTAATGGTAGAGGTGAAAAGCACGCAAATTGGTAAAGAAAGTATGAGATTCGAGCAATTGCTAGAAAACATAAAATTCCTGAAGATTTTTCTTTTAAGGCTGCTACACAAAGCCAAATGGATTTACTTATTGCTGATATTTGCGATCGCTATAGGTATTTCTGGCTGGACAGTAGAATCTAATTTCATCAGAATCCCTATAATCGGCTTTCACGATATTGTAGATACTCAAAATCCCGCAGAATTGCCACCGCAACGGCTTGCTTTTTCCATTGACTACACCAAACAAGATTTGTCAGTATTTTTAGAATATCTAATTAAAGAAAACTATTGGTTGTTATCATCTCAAGACTTGTACGTATACTTTATCGAAAAGTCACAGCCAATACCAGCTCAAAAAATTGGTCAAAAACCGATAATGATCGCCTTTGACGACGGGTATAAAGGGGTTCATGAAAATGCACTTCCAGTTTTAGAAAAACTGGCACTGGCTCACAACAAAAAAGGCAAATTTGTGTTATTTGTCAACCCGCACTTTTTAGGCGTTGACATGGGTAGAGATTTTTTACCGCACACTACTTGCAATGATTTAAGAGACGGATACAAAAAAGGTTTTTATGATGTTCAGTCTCACGGCTTTACTCACAAGAACTTAACTCAAATTAACGGACAAGAATTAGAATTTGAAATTGCTAAATCTAAGTTATAGTTGAGAAAATGTATGGGAGATTTAGACAAAAATAAAGTGATCGGCGCTCACATCGCCTATCCCTACGGCGCATCAGACTGGGAAGTAGAACAGATTTTGCCTAAATATCATTTAACAGGATTTTTGTACAACGATCGTTTATTTAGAGTCAACCGACTGGAAAATAACTACCGAATCTCTCGCATCACTGTCGATAAAAATACCTCGCCGAGAGCTTTAATTCGGATAGCGAAAAGAGCTTCTACTCTGAGAAAAAAAGACTAGCTTTAGGCACAAAATAAAACTTGTTTGTAGTAAGGACTTTAGTCCTTATTCACTATAGATAGGAGCCGGGAATCAACACCTTAATTACCGGTTTTTTTTTACCTGGATTAAAGGTGTTGATGCAGTATTTCGTAAAAAAACAGGTTTCTGAATCTTGGACAGCGAGAGAGATGACTGAAGTCTTCACTACAAACTTTAGCAGACCAATATTACCATTTATTGTTAATTATTTTAACCTGTTCGATAAATTCTGCACCTTTCTCAGGATTTACCATTGCTACAAAGTTAGCAAAACCTTGAATGGATGCTAAAACATCAGCCGAATCCCCCCACCGCTTCCCCTCCGGCCCGTCTTTCTCGATTTGAAATAAAGCAGCGCGGAAGCGTTTTAACACTTTCTTAGAAATACTGAGTTGTTCGTTAACAACAATTCCCGTAACTTCTTGTTGCCGATTTTTCCGCAAGATTCGAGTTTTTTCTTGATTAATTATAAATCCTTCATGGGCGACGATCGCCTCCGTGCGCCTGAGTACGTTACAAATGTTTTGCAAGCAGTCTCCCGATGCCGAAAATGTTAAATCATCGGCGTAGCGAGTGTAAACAAATCCCAATTCCTCAGCCATTTGAGTTAAGCGCTTATCTAGGCAGCGGCACAGCAAATTCGTAATAGCTGGACTTGCGGGAGAACCTTGGGGCAAATGGCGTTCTGTAACTGCGACAAAGTAGGTTTTGCCGTCTAATTCCAATTCTTCAATCTCCGGTTCCGTACACAGCAATCCGAAAATTGTGGCCGCAGCTTCAGAATAACCAAAAGATTGAAAAAGCCCCTTAACTCGCTTGTAAGAAATTGAGGGGAAAAAGTCTTTTAGGTCGAAGTTGATAATAACTTCCGCACCTACATGAGGTTGAGCGTTTGTGACAATTGAATGGTGCGATCGAAAACCGTGGGCGGCGCCGTGCAATTCGAGTTTTTCGAGAATGTTGGCAAGTATCCAGTGCTGTGCTTTTTTGAGGCGGGGCATCGGCGCGGAAATGTGTCTTTCTCCCCCAGTTTTTTTAGGTATTTTAAACCGGATGTAGTGGGAAACATGGGAGGTTTTGCGGGAAAAAACGAGAAACCGCAACTGTCCGATGCTGATGTCCATCGCCGCCGCTATTTCTGCTGCTGTATTGCAAAGCGGCAACTGATAGCTTTGCAGGCGTTCTTCGTTGCAGTTGGTGTTATTAAGTCCCCCCGATACACCGTCGCCGAGATAGCCAATTTCTTGCTGTTTTTTTTGCTGCCAATTTTCGGCGCGTTCTTGCCTTTCTCTTTCCCGGCGTTCCTTAGTTTCCTGCTGTTTGCGGCGCGATTCAGCAAGCCGCTGTTTCAGCATTTCCTTGCGGAGTGCTTGCTCGTTTTGCAGCCGCGAACTTTCCCGCCGCAGTTCGTCGAGTTCTCGCCGAATTTCCCCGATCCGGCGAATTTCGTCGGCCGGATCTTGGGGAATTTCGCCTTGTGCGGGCCAGAAACCGAGGCGGATCATTTCTTCGAGAATGAATTCTTGTTTGCTGGTAGAACGAATGCGATCGTACAATTCTTGGCGAGTGCGCGGCTGGTCAGTCATATCGATTTTAAATTCTGGATTTTAGATTTTAGATGGTGAGAGATTTGGGATTTGGGATTTGGGATTTGGGGTTGCGAGCGATAGTTTTGATCTATCTTTTCAAGTTTAGATCGGTCCGCGTTTTTTCAGCCTAGCTAGTGCATCTTCTGCTGCATTTTTTTCAGCATCTTTTTTACTTTTGCCTTTACCTTCTCCATAGAGTTTCTCTGCAACATACACTTTAGCGAGAAATTCCGGCGCGTGCGGCGGTGTTCCTTGTACCTGAACTGTCGCATATTTGGGCGGAGTTGTGTCGCCGTTGGTCTGCACCCACTCCTGAAAGCGGTTTTTCGAGTCTACAGTCGATCGAGTTTCCACCACATTTTCGGGAACCGAATCAAACAGTTTCCACACAAAACTGCGAACTTTGTCCATATCTTGCGTGTCGAGATAGTAAGCGCCAACGAAGGCTTCAAAAGTGCTGCTGAGCAAATTAGGATTAGTAATCCCACCTTCTCGCAAAGCTCCTTTCCCGAGTCGCATTTTTAAGTCTAAACTGATTTCGGTAGCAAATCTGGCTAATTGTTTTTCATCTACCAATGCAGAACGCCGGCGAGTAAGTTGGTCTTCTCCCATTTCGGGATGGCGCTGGTAGAGATATTCGCCGCTGAGAAAAGTCAGCAAAGCATCGCCTAGAAATTCTAAGCGTTCGTTGTCTTCTTCGCGGAATGTGGGGTTTTCGTTGACGTAGGAACGGTGGGTGAGCGCTTGGCGCAGCAGTTTGTCATTGTTGAATTCGGGAAGGGTCATTTGTATCTCTTTTGTGGGATTAGTTAATGGCATTGAAGTTTGGTAATTGTTATTTTGCTTTGAATTTAGTGTGGTTCTTTGGGCGGACATGAAAGAGCCGCAGATGGCGGTTGGTTTGGAGAATCTAGTTTATCAAATAAACAGGATTTTTGCTATCTGCGGTTAGGTTAATTTGAACGGATATTTTGCGTTTTTGCCGTTAGTCCGCCAGGGCGTTTTTGCCGTTAGTCCGCCAGGGCGTTTTTGCCGTTAGTCCGCCAGGGGTTTAAACCCCTGGCTCATAGCGAAAGTCCTCTAAAGAGGACTGAAGATTGTATTTTTTACGCTGTCTTCAGTCGGTTTTAACCGACTTTAGCTATTAGCCAGGGAATTAATTCCCTGGCGGGCCGTGCGACTTTATGCAGATATTTGGTCTGCTTCTATTACAAATAATTGCTGATCCTGCGATCGGATTTTTCCATCTTTCACAGCAGTTTCAACAAACTCGCTAAAGCGTGAAAATGTTTTTCCCTGATGTTTGCAGACAGAAGTTACTCCCTGATACTTGGGGAAAAGGTTACGCATTAGATTGCCAATGCAGCTAAACGATGTGCGCTGACCTTTTTTGGATGCTGTTTGAATCGCAGCAATCATACACTCGATCGCTTCGCTGTAAGTGAGATGAGGCGGACTATTTTCAATCTGCTGCTGAGTATTCGATGCTACCAAGCTAGACAATTCGTCTACATCATGAAAATTGTCCTCACCAACAAGGTTAATCACTTTTTGGCTGGTACTTTTGCGCCGTGCAAAAACGATGACTTTTTTACCCGCAGCAATCAAAATGGCGATTAAACCAGCAAAGTCCCTATCTCCTAATACCAGGATAACTATCTCAGGAGGAGTCTTAATTGCAAATAGTTTAGTACAACCAAACACCAATGCTTTGTCTGCACTATCTTCGCCTGGATCGGGGACATCAAGGCCTTGAAAACCCAGCTTTTCTAGGTTATCTTTGGCGATAACTTGATTTGGGGACTGCGAGTTATAGTAAAGTTTTCGCCAATTTAAACGCCCTTTTGATGTGGCAAAATCCAGCAGTAATTCAGCTTGCCATTGCTTTAAGGAGACGTTCTGAATATCCAAAAGTATAGCAACTCGCTGAGACTTGCTTGTTTGTTTGTCGGTGGTTCGATGAGTAGGATTCATTTTAGTACATCCAGATTTGTAAGTTTGCTTGACGGCGTTTAAATCACGCATCTGGCGCACAAGAAGCATTGAAGAGAGGATTTCCGTTTTGGAAATTCCCCAATCTAACAACTCTCTGGGCCAGTAACTTTTTTTAAGTGTTACTGGGGGGTGGGTCTAAAGTTGCAGAACCCGCAGGAGTTCTGGTTACGACCGATCGAGCAGTCAAGCGTGAGAATGGATACACAGCCAAACATTCAATTAAAAATCTGAAGGTTTAGCTCATTTTTTAACAAAATCTCTAGCTGTCCATCCAGTCTCACGATTGACGACTCGATCGGTCGTAACCAGAACTCCTGCGGCTGCAACAACATCCCACAGCTTTGCGCTTTTGGATGCCGATTTCTCAGCCTGCATTCAGCATAAGCACTAACCTGTATCGGTGTCAAGTAGTTTTTTGATTTAATTTATTTATGCTTTTATTACCAATAAAAAAATCGCGCGCCGCCACTGGTTGCCCCTTCGTAAACCCCCTAGGACTAGACTGCTCAACTCCAGCGGGGCCAGGTACTGTTGGTCGTTGGCTTCACAGAAGCCACACCGCAACACCAACAGTACCTGAAGCCCCGCACAGTCAAGAGCAGGCTAGTGATGCTTGTCTCGACTAAGCGCAAGGACGGCGATCCACCGCCCGGATTGCAAGGCTGTTTACCAATTTAAATGCGCGATTTATTAAGTTATTGACGCTGGTTATTGACACTGACGTGCGTGTTGCATTCGCAGCGCTAAAATGTGTTCGCAAGGGCCTTTGTACAGCTTGTTTTGCTGGTGCCAATTACAAGTACATTCTGCCTCAATCATACGCTCGTCTGCATCAATTGTCAAGTGCGGATTCAAAGTTTTTTCCCGGTCTGTGACACTGCCTCGCACAGTGAATGCGCCGGAAGAATCGCTGGTAAAATCCGTCACTTGTACCGCATTTTCACTCAAGAATCCAGTTGCTTTTGATTCTCTTTCGTTGGCAAATCTCAAACGTTCTAGCGGTAAAGGTTCTCGGCTCAATTCCCGCACTCGATAAACCTGTTTGTTCAAATCGTAAATTGCCCTTCCCGCTTGCGTGTAGGCACTCAATGCACCCAACACCGACGCCCGATTTAACTTCAGTCTTGTTGCCAAACTATCAGCAGTTTCTACCCAATTTTCTTTGAGCGCATCAAAGATTAATTGCTGCGTCCAAGCATCAACATCGGCGCGGGGTGCCATTAAATCAAAGTTGCCGGATTGCGACCAATCATTGGCACTCCATCCCGACAATCCTAGGGTAAATGACATATCGCCCAAATCGGCAACGTAAAAAGAAGGCATTCCCGTTCCTAACAGGTGAACTGTGAATTTGTTGGCGACGGGAATCAGTCTTTCGAGAATGTGAAGGCGGCGCCTTCCCCAAACGCGAATTTGTTGCTCTTGGGAACCAGTATAGATCGATCGCGCGCAAACAACTTCCGTACCCCAAGGATCGAAAATCACCCGCACCGGTTCCCCCGGCTTCAGGATGTAGCGCATACTGCGCGGGCCTTGCTTCTCCTTGTGGCGGCGCAGGATAAAACAAATATTGTGGATGTCCATCGGGTGCAAATCAAACCGTACCGCCGGCAAAGACATCGCCGAACTAACTTGCAAAAATCCTCTCACCCAACTGTCGGGTAAGTCAATTTTAACTTCTTTAAAAGTCTCCTCATTCACAGTCTGAACTTCAAAACCGGACGGATCTACTTGCAGGGAAGTTGTCTTGTAACTGCGGATTTTTTGAAATTCATCGTAAAGCGCGGCTGAGTAGTCGATGTTAGTCGTGCCGCAAGCAAATTCGCTGATATTTTTAAACACTTCGTAGCTGGCACCGAGGCGGCCGTAACTCGATTCATCTTGACTGAAACACTCGAAAAATACCTCGTCTGGATGCACTGTAATTACTGGATCGAGGACAAACCAAGCATCGCGGTCTTTTTGATAAAGGTAGTCGAAGTATTGCCTTTGGGCTTGATAAAAAGGTGCTAAGCGTTGGGAGTGACGTTGAGTTAAATCGTTTAACTCAGATTGCAATGGCTGAATTTTTTGGGCTAAGTTTTGTTGGCGGGAGGCGATGAGTTGCCAGTCGATTTCCTGCTGTTGGGCGGCCCATTCTTTATAGGCTGTTTTGTCTTTGGGTTTGAAGCGCATATCGGAAACGACGACATCGTGCAAGGCGCTAATTGCTTCGCGGAAGGCAACGTTTTGGCGCAATTCTCCGATAAAATAGGTGGGCGGACGTTTGGTGTCTGGGGAGAAGGACATTTGAGTATTGCCGCCGCTTTCTGTGACTCCGGTGCTGCCTTTGTAAGAGTAGTTGAATTCCATAATATTTGTTAGTATTTGATTGTGAGTTTTGAATGGCGATCGAATATTTCATACCGCCAGCAATGTTTTTCCAAATATCTGAGGTTCTGGCAGAGGTTTGCCATCTTCTACGCATGACTCAATCAAAAGTTCTAAAACTTCTCTAGCATTTTTGAGTGCTTCTTCATAGCTATTTCCGTGAGTGTGACAAAACTCTCCCCATTCTGGAAGGCTGACGACAAAACAGTCATCTGCGATCGACCATTGGATAATTACAGTATAGCGACTATTCACTGTTATTCTTCCTCCCGTTCTGTTTCTAGTTCCTGTACTTTTTTTATCGCATTAGCGGCGTCTTTTTCCTGGTAAGGTTTGGCATCATCTCCTTCTTTTCCCGATAGAGTTAAAGCACCTGGAATCAGGGGATGATACCATTTTGTATGGCTTCCCTTGCCTGAGCGGAAGGTAAATCCTGCTTTCAGCAGCATACTTTTTATTTCTCTAATTTTTTTTGGCATAATTTACTATCGCCCTTAACTATCCTAACAAATCACCGCCGAGACAAACGACTATTTTTATATAAAGAGAATTACGGTGCGTGACATCAGAGATTTTCTACACTGCGCCCAAATCTCATCAAAGTCACGCACCCTACAGCGAAAAATTTTTGATAGATAGACCAACCGCAGATTCAGGCAGATTAACACAGATTAACGCAGATAATTTGGACGATCGCATTAAGTCCTCACCTCAACCACAGGCTTTACCTGAATTGGCAAATCTATCTGAGGATAACTCCGGCGAATTTTCAGCATTGTCTCGATGGCGGCTGCTTTATCTCCCAGGGCGATCGTAGCAGACTGCCTGGTTAAAATATCCGCGACAATCCTCGCCGCCGCCTCACTCTTTTGTGCTTCCGCATCCAGAAAAGCAAAAACCCGCTTTTTCGCAACTCTCCCCTGATTCACCCGCGACAAAACGGCGACAAAAAATGGTGCCAATTCCCGAAGTCTCTCGGGATTGCTTGCAGCGTAACCCTCCAAATAATTCGTCGCAAACAACTGCATATCCGCTGACGGATGTTCGCTAAACTTCAGCAAATAATCTTGTCCGGACTCATCCTGAAAATAGCGAATCACCAAATCTCTGCCGAATTGCCGCACGTCTTCCCGAATGCTGTCGCACAGGCTAACCATGATTTCGGGAGTCCAATCTTCATCAGTCAATTCCGTGCGAAAAATCCTCGCTGCAAATTCCCGCGAATCATCCCACTTAGCCTCCAGCAGTCGCACGGCTGACAGCATTTCTTGAGAATTTGTGCGAATCGCATCTAGCTTTTGCAAAAACATTTGCCGCGCCGCTTCCCGCACGGATAAAATCTCGTGACTTGCCAGTTTAACTATCTCAATTGTATCAAAATCAGCCGCCCAATTCGCGCAATTTTCAACCATCACAAGTCCGCCTAATTCCTGCGCGACAGCAGACTTAGCTTTCAGCAGCAGCCAAGTCTTGTCCTTGTCCATCGCAGCCATCCACCCCGGAATATCTTCCCGCAGTAAATTCAGCAAATAACCGTGTACTCCTTCCTGTCTTTCCGGCATCACCAACACATCAATCAATTCGCCAGCAACCAGCGCTGCAAATTCTGGATATTCTGCCGCCAAACGCCGAATTACTGGTTTAATAGAATTGCGGATATCTGGCAAAGTATTGAGGGCAATTCCTACTATCAAAGTTCTCGGAGAATTTGTTAGCGATTCGTCAGGCAATTGACCGAATAACCTGATGCCAATTCCTCGAATTTGTTCGTAGGGCGATGCAATTAGGGATTCGATTAATTCAGGCGGCAAATCAGCGGCGGCGATTTCGTGATTCACCAAGATTCTCGCCCCCAATTCCTGAACTTCCGGCAGTGGGTGTCTCAGTAAATCGAGGACAACTCCCAATCCTATGTTCCGCAGTTGCGGCGTAAAGTTGAGCAGGAGCGTGTCGGCGATGTCTTTTGCTACAATTGAGGTATGAGTCGGAATGAATTCTGTTGGTTGAAATGTTAATAAATGGGCAATTAGTTTGCCAATTAGTACCCTGACTGTTGCAGACTCCAGAATTGATGAGTTGAGAAACCTGCGGGCAAATTGCCTGGTGTCTGCGTACAAACTGGTGACTAAACCAACTATTAGTTCTGTATCTGATAAAATGCGATCGCGCTGTTCGTCAATCCAGTCAAAAGCCTGGGTTCTTGCTGGCAAAAATATGCAGTTAACCAGCGCTACAATCACTTCGCGGTGGGCTAGATATCTGTGATATCCGTTTTCGACTGCCAAATTGAAACCCAATTCTGCTGTAACTTCGTAAGGTGCAGCAATAAGCTTGATTGCGGTGTCAGCATCTATCCCAGCCAAAAATTGCGGGCAAGCTTTCAGGGCTTTTACAGCGAAATGGTGAACCGGGCGGCAGTTGCTTTCTAACAATAATTGCAACAGCGCATCGGGATGTTGTTCCCAAAGTTCGGGAAAAGCTTCCTCTCGCGCTGAGGGTTCCGCATCTCCGGGTTTGTAACCTTCTTTGCAGCGCCACGCTGCGGAATTGTGCTTGTAAACATAGCGCGGGCTGTTTTCGTAGAGAATGCGATTAAAGGTTAAATAACCGGCAAAAACATCCCATGCAGCAGTGCCGGACTCAAATCGAGTCCAGTTAGATCGATTCCATTGATAATAAGTGCTCTGCAAAACTGCTTTGGCATCACTATCAACGTATTGCAGCAAAATGCTGACAGCCATTTTTACATAATCAGCATCCCCTGATTCACCTAATTGTTTGAGAGTCCGCCATACCCGCCGCAGCAAATACTCCCGAGTATTGCTGCTGTAGGCAATTCTGGCGTTGGGACTCTGCATTTCATTTAGTAATTTATTGGTTTTAACTTCTTTGTATTCGTTGGTTTTCTTGTTATATTTCCACTCAGAGTTACTCAAGTAAGCGTAATCATCGCCGGGAATACGAACGCCGAGGTAGTTGCGGCGGTACATGGCTTTTTCGTCTTCAAAGCGGCGGGCGAGAATGGCAAATACTTCGGCATCGCGACGGTATTCAGCCATTTTGAAGATGTGGCGAATTTGTTTGAAATAATTCGGTTTCAGCGGTGCGGTTTTTAGGATATCTAGTAAGACCGATCGCGCGCAACGACTATCAATCTGATAAAGTCTGTCTAGAACCGCAAAACGACTGCTATCTTCGCTGTCGAGATAAATTTTCAATGCGGCAGAAAATGCTTCAGTGTTGTCGTTTGCAACTAATTCGCGCAAGTGTGACGGCAACAATTCTATTATTTCAGCTTGCAAGTGCGATCGCCCATCCTCATCCGCCAACTTCAGCAATCCTTCAAAAGCAATTCTCCTCACAAACTCCGCAGTCGCAGGATTCCGATACAGCCGAGTCAGCGCCTCCACAGCGCCCCCGCCGCCGCACCAACCCAAACTCCAAGCAATACAGTAGTCTCGCAGCGGTTCTCCCGTGCCGATGAGAGCAATCAGTCCCGGCCCGGCTTCGGCAATTTTCAGTTCCCCAGCGCGCCAAATAGCCCGTTCCAGAGGCCATTTAGGATTGCCCCCGCCGGCGATGCGGTTCAAAATAGCTTGTTGGCGCGTCTGGGCGCGAGGAAGTTCTGGCGCGGGTGCGACATCAGCGCTGGCTGCTTCCTGATAGCCTTTCTTCACTTTTTCAGCGACTAGCTTGTCGAAAACTTTCTCTGCTTGGGCTAAGGGCACTGGTGTATCGGTTTTTGTGCCTTCCTTGAGATTTGCGCCGCGCCGTCCGTAGCGAAAGTTGACCGAGTAGAGGTTTTCGCCGGCCTGACACAAATCCACTTCGTATACTTTATCCGATCGACCGTCCTGAAAATAAAGAGCCGTCCGCTTAATCAGTTTCATTGCAGTTTGTCACCATCGCCCTTGCTTGTCGGGGCGAGTCCGCGTGCCCCATTCTAACATCCCGCAGACGATCTAGCGTGCAAACTCCCCCCTCTCCCCTCTCCCATTCTCCCCTCTCCCCCTAGGCCCCGATGAACCTATCGGGGCCATTTGAAAAATAAATGTAAAAATATGTTGCAATGTTTCTATTCTTGTGTTAAGTTTAGTTACATAAGGTTGAAATACAACGAGGTTTATGGTCATGGAAAACAAAGACGCAAAAGTAGGCTTCACCGAGTTCGCTGAAACCTGGAACGGCCGTTTGGCAATGCTGGGCTTCGTTATAGGCTTAGCTACCGAATTCCTCACCGGTCAAGGCATTCTCTCTCAAATCGGTTTGATGTAATCAGCTTAACTCCATACAATAGCTGTAATTTGTGGCGATCGACCCCTTTACAAGTGCGATCGCCCGCCCGCTAATAAGTCCCTTCACTCACAGTGAAGGGACTTTTGCATTTTTTATTAAAAAGTTAAACCGATGGCACAATCAAAAAACTTTTTCGTCTCAATATTTATCGTCAGTCAAAATCCAGCTTTCCTAAGCACCTACTGAATCCAAAATTCTCACTTTAGGAGTCAAAGCCGGAAGCTTCACCAAGCCGTCCCGTTTGTGAGTCCGGAGGTTGTTACTTAAAATCATCTCCGACAGATCCGGCATTTCCTGCCAGCAGCGGGAGCAGAACCAATAAACGCGATTGTGGCGAGCGTGGCGTAACAATTGAGAGGAGCAACAAGGGCAACTATTCATGATATTTTAAACCTTCTTTAAGATATGGATCGATAACCAATTCATTACAGAGATTGATGAATGCCGCTGCATCTCAACTCCAGACACAACAATACAAAAGCTCTTTTCACTCCAAACTTTGAGCGTCTGACAAGTAGCGCTTTTGGAGGCCCAACAGCAACACCACAATCAGAACCTGAACGCTCCAAGGGGCCCAAGAGAAACCCCAAATAAAACAACCCAGTCCGGCGAAAGCCACAAGGACAAAAATATCTTGAGAGGTTTGCCAGTAAATCCAGACGGCCGCCAGAGAAACTATCAGTAGCAAAATGTAAGCTGAGGGCATAGTCGTCTTCTCCCAAGGTTTCGGCCAACAGTCAGGATCGATCCCTGACGATGTGCTTAAATTAAAACTTAAACCTGAAGAACTTATGAAGATAAGCAAGTTGTTACAAAAAAAAATATAATTCTGCCCGATTATATTCAGCATAAAAACCGAGCAGAAATAATTTTTTTTTGTTATAGATTTCACAAATTTCAAGGCGCGCGATCCTCTTCGAGGGCTGCGCTAACGACCTATGCTTCCTGCCAGCCCAGAGCTTGGGCCACCTGAGCCGCCAAAGACATCGGTTCAAAAGGCTTCGCAATCACACTCACGACTCCCAAATCCGCGAACATCCGCCTGTCGCTAGCGAGAGCCTTAGCGGTCAATAAAATGACCGGAATGTGCTGCGTAGCATGATTAGCTTGTAGCTGTTGAAAAGTAGTAGGCCCGTCTTGGTCGGGCATCATCACGTCCAAGAGAATAGCATCAGGCTGTTCGGCAAGAGCCTTAGCCACACCCTCGCGGCCAGAACTTGCGGTCAGGACTTCCCAGCCCCCCACCACCTCAAGACTGACTTGAGCCACTTCCCGAATATCTTCCGCATCGTCAATCACCAAAATGCGTTTGGCCGTCAAAATTAACATCTTTTTTAGCAATGAGAACTGATCCCAGACTAGAGGCGAAATGTGAATATTTTGTAAAGCAAACTGTTTTGCCCGATCGGACTTTACACTAAATTTTCAAAACTGTACAGAAGAAGTCATCAGTCATCAGTCATCAGTCATCAGTCATCAGTCATCAGTCATCAGTCATCGGTCATCGGTCATCGGTCATCGGTCATCGGTCATCGGTCATCGGTCATCGGTCATCAGGAAGAAGGAAAGCTTTCCTTCTTGCTCGCGAGAGAAGCAATCTACCGCAAGGGTTTCAGCAATTAAGAACGTCCTAACCGCCTTGGCCATCGCGAGCGGAGTCCCCAAAAATCCGCTTTTCGACCTCACATCGCGATTTTTGCTTTTTTCTGCCTGTAGAGCCCTCTTTGGCAAAAATTACAGTCCCGGACTCACTCGCGACTCCTCGAAACGGTTTTTTTTTAGGGTTTCAGCAGGCTGCAACGAAGTATTTAGGTAAAAAAGCCGGTTTCTGCATCCATGAGGGATTGAAAATTTTTGCATTAATATCTTTTCATGACTAATGCAGAATGCAATCTACCTATTGGCGAATATCGTCTGTCTAATACATATATAGCCTTTCTCAGAAAGATGAGGTATGGCTGACAGCTTATATAACCACTAAACCA
Source organism: Microcoleus sp. PH2017_12_PCY_D_A (assembly GCF_020738565.1). Classification (NCBI taxonomy): domain Bacteria; kingdom Bacillati; phylum Cyanobacteriota; class Cyanophyceae; order Oscillatoriales; family Microcoleaceae; genus Microcoleus; species Microcoleus sp. PH2017_12_PCY_D_A. Next base: position 69,428 of record NZ_JAEQCI010000049.1, read on the forward strand.
AGAGGGCCCAAGCCCAACTACGTCCGCGAACCTTTCTGAGAAGTGCTATAGCAGTTCTCAAAAAAGTCAGGTATGCCCCATGCCCTATGCCCCATTCCCCATTCCCCATGCCCTATGCCCTATGCCCTCCCTTAACTTTCTCCCTCCCCCATAACTGGCAGACTTAAGAAAAAAGTGCTGCCCTCCCCCAAAACGCTCTCCACCCAAATCCGGCCCCCGTGCTGCTGCACGATACTGCGACAAATAGCCAGCCCTAAACCAGTTCCTTCCTTTTGGCGACAATCAGAAGCATCAACCTGTTGAAAGCGCTCAAAGACCATCTCTAGCTTGTCCGCCGGAATGCCCCGCCCTTGGTCTTTAACAGCAATCAGGATTGACGAACTCACCCTTAGGTGCGGATTGGCGACAGGCGATTGAGACAACAAAGGCACAGACGAGACCGAATTCAACCCAGCTTTTTCTGCCAAATCCCGATTGTCGATCGACTCCCCGCTCAGCCAAATCGTAGCACCTGCGGGGGAAAATTTTATAGCATTGCTGAGCAAATTTGTCAATGCCTGAATTAGCCGATCGGGAACAGCGAGCAATTGCGCCCCCACAGGCCTCACAGACAGAGTAACTCCCGCCTGCCGGGCCATTCCCTGCATCTCGTCAGCCGCCTGCAACATCAGATCCGCGATATTGCAAGTTTGTTTGATGGCAGTGCTGTAACTCGACTCCATGCGCTCTAAATCCAGGATGTCGTTGATCAAGCGCACCAAGCGGTCAGTGTTAGCTATGGCAATCTCCAGCATCCGCTTGGCTTTCTGGGGGTGAGCCTCAAGCAGGCCGCTGTTGAGGAGGCCGAGGGCCCCGTGAATTGAAGTCATGGGCGTCCGCAGTTCGTGGCTGACAACAGAGATGAATTCATCTTTCATGCGCTCGATCGCCAGCCGATCGGTGATATCTTTAAAAGTCACCACAGCGCCAATAATTTCGCCTCGTTCTCGCATCGGAGCGACAACGTACTCAACTGGAAAACTGCTGCCGTCTCCCCGCCAAAAAACCTCATCGGTGACGCGCCGCACCTCTCCATCTTCCAAGGTGGCTAAAATTTGAGAACTTAGCCGCAACGGCTGTTTTCCTGTCGCCTGGGCGTTGCTGTTTGTGGCAAGTTGAGAGCCGGAATTGATGTCTGTTGCAGGTGAAATTTGCTCGATCGCCTGTGAGCATTCTCCCTGCGAACGGTTTATGGTTTCATAGAGCGGTCGATCGATCAATTGCTTCGATTCGCACTCCGCCATTCTCACCGCCGCCGGATTGACAAAAGTTACTTTTCCCTGTTTGTTCAACCCGCAAATTCCTTCTCCTGCGGAGAACAAAATCATTTCTGTTTGGTGGCGGAGTTGTTCGAGAGCTTTTTCAACTCGCTTGCTATCGGTGATGTCGCGAGCGATTGTCGAAACGCCCGTTACCGCTCCTGTGGCGTCTTTAATCGGAGAAATCGTCAGAGACACATCTATCTGTTCGCCGTCTTTCCGCAAGTGTACGGTTTCGTAATGGTCGATGGTGGCTCCAGCCCGAATATTTTCCAGAATTTGGGAAATTTCCTTGGGGCGTTCGGGAATTGCTAAAATCTCGATCGACTGCCCCTTGATTTCCTGCGCGCAGTAGCCGTAAATCTTCTCGGCTCCAGCGTTCCAGCTTTGAATTGTCCCGGCGAGGGTTTTGCCGATGATGCCGTCGTCGGAAGACTCGACAATCGAAGCTAAGCGCACGAGTTCGTCTCTAGCTTGCTTGTATTCGCTTATGTCGCGGCCCAAAATCACCATACTTTTGCGTCTGCCGTCGGGGTGAAATACGGGTACTTTAATTACGTCGTAGATTTTCAAAGTACCGTTCGATCGGGGAATCATTTCTTCTCCCCTAGCAAGCGTACCTTTTTCCCACGCTGCTCGATCGCTCACCTCGCACGCCTGCAGGGCCTCCCGGTAAAAACTGCTGAGTTCTCCTAGCTGAGAATCTGTCAAGCCCCGGTAGTTATCTGCTGATAGCTCGAAGACTTCCAATATCGCTTGATTTGCCTCCTGCCACCTGCCCTCGCCATCTTTGAAGCAGACAATATCTGGCATGGCATTCATCAGCGATTTGAGATAGGAGTTTTCTGCCAGTGCAGCTTCTACCTCGGCCCGCTTGGCGATTTCCCGTTGCAAATTTTCGTTTGCCGTTTGCAGCGAGTCGATTGACAAATTTTCTGTAAAAGTGCGTTCTTTAATTACTTGTTGAAGTCTGTGGAGTTCTAGCGATAGCTGCCTGCGAGCTAACAAATTTTCTACGCGCAAGTGCAGTTGCGTGGCATCTACGGGACTTACTATCAAATCATCAATTCTGCCTTCAAGTTGTTTGGCACTCAGCGAAAACGGCTGCTCGGAAAGAGTCGGCGTTTGGGATTTTATCAATAGCAAAAACGGTAAAAAAATAGGCTCCGCCGCAGTTTTCAATGTTTCAACCATCGGCCCGATGCGCTCGAAGTTTGCCTCGTCGAGAATGCACAAGTCAAAACCTATTTGGAGAATGGGAAATTCGGAGTTGGGTTCTGAAGTCCGATCGAGTACGATCGCCTCATGCTCGGTGTTGAGGTGTGCGATCGGCAAATCTTGTTGGTGGCGATCGATCAAAAGCAAAATTCGGCTCATTAGTGTGATGATTTCCCAATGACTAATGATTTGATGTCCGGTAAATTCACCCATTATCAGGTTTTTAGCGAGGACTTCAGTCCTCAAAAAACCGAGGACTGAAGTCCTGACTACGAACCAATTTTAGAGCAGGTTTGTAGTGAGGACTTCAGTCCTCAAAAAACAAAGGACTGAAGTCCTGACTACGAACCAATTGTATAGTAGGTTTGTAGCGAGGACTTCAATCCTCAAAAAACAAAGGACTGAAGTCCTGACTACGAACCAATTGTATAGCAGGTTTGTAGTGAGGACTTCAGTCCTCAAAAAACAAAGGACTGAAGTCCTGACTACAAACCAATTGTATAGCAGGTTTGTAGTGAGGACTTCAGTCCTCAAAAAACAAAGGACTGAAGTCCTGACTACAAACCAATTTTAGAGCGGTCGATCGCACAGCACTTCGAGACGAATGACTGTTGACTAATGACTGTTGACTAATGACTAATGACTAATGACTAATGACTAATGACTGATGACTGATGACTGATGACTCTTTAAGGCATTCCGATCGCAATCAAAGAATCGAACGGCATACAGCTAGAGTAGCGCTCCCCCGACGATAAAACCGCAATCAGCCTCATTTGCCAGTCGGGCATAATGTGCAAATCCGCCCAGGGCACTGCTACCTCCAAACATTTATCCAGTCCCACTTGAGCGCGACTGATGCGGGGCTGCCACTCATCGCGCTCTCCTGCTTCCTGAAACCAAATCGATTTCGTCAGCAAATTAATCTCTAACTGATGGTGGAAGCGATAGTTGATGGGTGCTTCGTCGGGTACACCTGACAGCGGAATCAGACTGTTGTGCATGGTGCGATCGGGATAATACCAAAACAAATTTAACTCGGGCGGGCAATCAATACCCGGCCGCACCCCAGCATTGAAGTCGGCGCGAAGGTAAAAATTCAAGTGATCCACACCGTACCAAAGCCGCTGAATTGCCGAACTCCGGTGCATTGTACCCCTTGCTCCCCCAACTTCAATCCGGCCGGCTTTATCCCAATCCTGTTCGTTGCCGATACCGTCGATAATCGGGTGAATAAAGCTCAGCGGTTGGTGGTCGCCTTGAACCTCGTGTGCCTCTACTTGTTGCAGCACGGAGGGGGGTACAGGCTCGCCCAGAGCTTCGTAGATTGCTGCTACGTGTTCGCGGAATAATCGATCGAACATAGCATCTTGATTGGACGTGTGGCCTTCGCCAAACCACCAGAACCAGTCAGAACCTTCCGCCGCATAAAGCGCTTCCCAAGCTTCGGGATTGCTTTCTTCTGTGGCTTCTGGATGGTTAGCCAGCATTTGTCTGGCTGGCTCTAACAAATCCCAAGCGCGGTTTTTCGCCGGATCGCCGATCCAAGTTGTCAGGGAACCGTCTACCCAGGAACCGGTGTGCAGTTGGGCCGCGGGTATTGTTGCGGTGGCTGGGAATTGATCGAGAAATTCCGAGACTGTGACTAATTTGATATCTGGATTCAGGCTGAGAGTTTCATAGAGGGATTCTAAGAAGGGTTTGCCGTCTTGGGGATAGAATTCCCAGCAATTTTCGCCGTCAAGGGCGATCGTCACCAACCACGGATTTTCTAAAGATGTTTGGCCGTCAGGTTGTCGGTGTTTGAGAGTTCTGCCGATCGCCTCCAAGTGTCCCACCAAATCCGACGCAGCCTTCTTAGGTTCCATCGAACCGTAGGTAAAACCAATCAAATCAGACAATCGGTGGTCTCTAAATACGATCGCCAAATCACCATCAGGAGTTTCTAAACGGTAAGGGCGATACAACAATTCTGGTTCGCAAACATTCCCCGCCCCATCGCGGTGAAAAAAGTGTTTAATTGTCCACCCCAATACCGCCTCATCCGAGACAATCCATTTAAACCCTTGCTTAGCAATGTAGGGCAAAATTTCCGGGCTAACTGCCTGTTCCGACGGCCACAAACCCCGCGGTTTGCAATCAAATCTGTCTTCATACATATCCCAAGATTTTCTCAAATGTCTCGGAATATCTTCAGCCCACTGGAACCTGTGTTCTGGCAGAGTCATGTTAGGAATCGCTATGCGGCCGCCGTTGGTGTCAGCAAGCAGCGGCAAAATCGGGTGAGTGTAGGGGGTTGTAGACACTTCCAACTGTCCCTGGGCTTGCATTTTACGGTGCTGGGGAATGATTCTGGCGAGGATTTCCTTTTGTTTTGAATAGATCTTTTTTCGGTCTGCCAGATTGAAATTTTGTCCTTGTTTCAGCCAGCCTGCAATCTCGGGGTCATCCCAAAACAGCGGATCGATCCAAGCTAAATTGTGCCACGCCAGCAAGTCACCAAAATCCTGCACTTTCCAGTTTGCCAAGCACCACTGAATGCCTTTTTCCTGCCGCTGAGTGTAGAGTTGAGCGTACCGGGGATGGGGCTGAATCAGGGTGTGGTAGTTGGCATCAAAGAAGTGTTCTAAAATGAACTCTTGTTCTGCGATGTTTAAAGTTTCTGCTGGCTTGAGAGTTACCGCCAAGTAAGGGTCTATTGCTCTGTCGGCGATGCAGTCTTCTAGCTGCAAAATCAAGGACGGAACCAGGTTTACTGTTTGATGCAGTTTCGGGTATTTTTCCAGAATCAGCACTAAATCCAAGTAGTCTTTGACTCCGTGCAAGCGCACCCAAGGCAGTCGATACTCGGATGCTCCGGCGCTAGTGAACGATCTTGATTTGTAGAGGGGTTGGTGTTGGTGCCAAATGAAGGCGACGTACAGAGGGTGTGACATTGGTAATGAGTAATTATTAATGAGGTAGTTACGTCTTGTGCAACTTTGAGATCAATTCCACTTTCTTCCATAACATAAAGTTTATGATGTTTTTGTTAAGTACAGTGGAACTATGTTTAGACACAGTAGTTTTCTTAGCAGCACTGTTGAGGTCGAAAGTCGAGAAATCTCCCATTAATGGCTCAATACATAGGCGACCGTTTTCTGTGTTAGCAGGCACGCTGCTAAAAGCAACTAGATACCACAACTTCGCTCAAAAGCCCGCTCTTTCGGTTTCTCTGACGATAAATTTATTATGCGATGGCTTTCGGCTAATTGTTGCGCTTTCTTTGGACTAGGATGGGAGTATGGGTGGCATTTTCCACGGCACGATTGTTGGGAACTATAGCACTGTAAATTACTCCTTTGCGAAATATTCGCCGACCCTTGGGTTTTCGGGAAAAAGGTAATGAAAGAAAAAAGTAATCAGGAACAAGCTTGCGATTCAAAAGCTGGTGCCTTGTCCATTACCGATTACCCATTACCAGACATACCTCACTCGGGAGCGAGACTCGGCAAGTGCGATCGCACTTGCCCTGAATGACCTGAGCTTCTACGCTGCTATTAGCTAGGGCTTGCTGAAAAAGTCAGAAAACAGCATTTAGAAAGATGAGTGAATTTGAGCTGGCATCGGCAATATAAGTTTTGTCAATCTTGTGATGGCAAAA
>NZ_JAEQCI010000248.1:0-1943 GCF_020738565.1 Microcoleus sp. PH2017_12_PCY_D_A
AGAGAGGACTAAAGTCCTGACTACGAACCAAATTACCCGTTTGTAGTGAGGACTTTAGTCCTCAGAAAAAAGAGAGGACTAAAGTCCTGACTACAAACCAAATTACCGAGAATTAATAATCGCCTCCAGCGCCGTATTCCCACGCTTCAACCAATCGGTGAAAATAGTATTGCTGTTCCACCCCTAATTTTTTAACCTGCGGTTCTACAGCTTTCCCCAAAGGCTGCAATCCCGTATAAATCCCTAAATTAACATAATGAACCATCCAATCCAGCAAATTAGCTATTCCCACCTGCGGGATAATCTTCATCACTAATCCCGGATGGCAGATCGCAGTTTTAAACAAAGTTTGCGACAAAGCCGGAAACAGCACGATATCCTGAAGAAACGGCTTGAGTACCGGTTCTCCCAACTCTTCCATTACCTGAAATACAGCAGCCAAAAGTTGATTGATTTGATTGGCGTCTATTTTCTGATTCATCCCAGCACTCATCGAACGCTGAAACAACCAAGTAACTGATAGATTTGGTTGGTAAGGTTGCAAAAGTGCGAGGGAATTTTTGTCTAGACTTTCGCTTGTCAAAGCTTCCTCAATTCCGAGAGTCAAGCGTTTGAGGTGGCGTACCATTGCGCCGAAACCGCCGAAGCTGAGGGGCGATTGGCTGCCGCTGCTGTCTCCGACTGGAAGTATCCGATTCCAAGGCATTTTTAGAGGGCTTTGGCGGTAGCAAGGAAAGAATCCGTAGAGTGCTCTTTGGAATTTTAACTGTTCGAGTTCGACGTTTTGATATTCGGGAAGCAAGCGCAAATAATCTTCAAATAATGTTTCTAAACTAAATCTTTCTGTGTCGGCGTCTATGTAGGTAAATAAGTAAGTCGTGCGCCCGTCTCTGGCAGGAAATGCTTCCCAAAAATATTGGCACTGATTTTGCATTGGGGTGAAAGATGCAAATATATCGCCAGTCTCGTTTTTGGGAAATCCTTGGGCGCAACTGCCGACTACTAAACATACGGCGTCGGGTTTTTTGCCTTGTCTGGCTTGGCGGACAATGGGCGAAAAATGTCCCATTGCGTCTAATAACAATCTGGTTGAAAATAAAGGATTTTCGGTATTTTCGGATTCTATTATAACTCCGTTGGGGTGAATTGTTGCTGTTTTAAATGGTGTGTTTTCAAATAGTTTGCCTCCGGCTTGGAGAAATTTTTGTTTGAGGGTTTCGAGGAGGTAAACTGGGTCGATTCCGATGTTGAGTACGTCGCGCACCCAGATGTCGGGGGTGTTGGTAAAGCTGATGCGGGCTGGGTTGTATTCGGTGGCTATTGCTTTGTCTATTTCTTCAGCCGTCAGCAAATTTAGTTCTAAGAATGCGTCTAATTCTTTGCGCGAAATGTTCCATTCTTGTTCGCGCCCCCGCAAAATGCCGCGTTCGAGTAAGGCTACTCGCCAACCGCGCACTGCTAAGGCTGTACCGATTAATATTCCTAGGGTTCCGCCGCCGATAACTATGTCGAAGTCGATGGTTTCTAGGGGTTGTTGGCTGTGTTTGACGGCTGCGGGTGTTGGGGCGGTGTTTTGTTTGAGGTTTTCCCAGAGTCGATCGACCTTTCGCAGGCCTCCGAGGGCGTCTCCCGGCACTTGGGAGAGAATTTTTTTGGTGAGGGACATCGGGTTTTAATATTTAAGAGCGGTTAATTTTATATAATTTAGCTTAGATGGGCATTTCGGACAGTTTCAGGGCTGATGGGCATGGGGCGAGAAACCCGGTTTCTACGAGTTTTGGGCTTGGTAACGATAAATCTACCAAGAAACCGGGTTTCTGATAAGTAGGGTGCGTCAGAAGCGTATGATTTGGGCGACAAACCAACAATCTCACACCTGACGCACCCCCGCAATTAATGGTGCGTCAGAAGTAGGGTGCGTCAGAAGCGTATGATTTGGGCGA
>NZ_JAEQCI010000050.1:0-36666 GCF_020738565.1 Microcoleus sp. PH2017_12_PCY_D_A
AAAGTCCTTACTACGAACATTATAAACCGGTTCGTAGTAAGGACTTCAGTCCTTTCTCAGGTTTTTAGTCAATTAGGACTAAAGTCCTTACTACGAACAATGCTGCCGATCGCAATTAAGCGAAAATCATATTACTTAAGAACAGTTTTAGAAGCAATGCGAGTTTTCTTGCGATCGGCTTCCGTCAATTCTGCACCCGACTGCAAGCGAGTAGCAGAGCTTTGCAGCACAGTTGCGGCACTTTTATCGCCCATTTGCAGAGCAGTTTTAGCGGCAGTTTGCAGCATCGTGGCGGCACCCGCGCGATCGCCCTGTTGTAACCTAGTTTCTGCGAGTTGAGTTTGGCGGTACTTAGCCAAAGCTAAAATGTGCTGCTGCACCATCGGATCGAGTGCCGGCTGATAAACTTTCTGGACATTAGCCGAAACAGCAACAGGATCGGAAAGCAAACTTGAACCGACTGTCGGATCGTCGTAGCGAATTTGCAATTGCCCGATCGCCTGCGTACCTTCCGGCAACTGTCCAATATAAATATTAGCCAAAACTACTCGCTCTACATCCTTCATTAAATCTCCCAGGCGCACCATAAAGCGATCGCCCTCTTGCTGCACCGGTAATTCGATCGTGTCTGGGGCAACTTGGGCGATCGGTTTTAGTTCGGCTAACCGCACTTTTGGCATCAGCGAAAATAGCAAATAAGCATTAGTCAAACCTACACCTTGGATGCGAGTAAACAGCTTGCCAAACTCATCAACCGCATCTTCCGGCCGCTGAATGTGAGCCAAAGCACCGCCGCCAGCATCAGCAATCTTTTCCAAAATATCCTGGTTCCAGTTATCCCCAAATCCCAGAGAATTTAAAGTCATGTTATACTCGGCGGCTAGTTTCGCCAACTTTAAACAGCGATTGTTGTCGCCGTGTTCATTTTCGCCGTCAGTTAGCAGAAACGCCTGAGATATTGCTTCTTTTTTACCTTTCCCCAACTCTTCAATACCTAACTTAATCCCCTCATCAATTGCTGTGCCGCCGGCGGGGCGCAATTGCTCGATTTGCCGTTTGATGCTGGCGGGATCTCCTACAACTTGATTGGGGACGAGGACTTTGGCTTTGTGGTCAAAAGCCACCGCACAAAAGCGATCCCCGGGCTTCAACCTGTCCAGCAAGCGTCCGGCGGCTTGTTTGACGGTTTCCAAGGGGCGCCCGCCCATCGAGCCGCTGTGGTCGAGAATCAGGCACAGGTTTAAGGGTACGCTCTCGTCGATCGCGCTTGCCGTCGCCGACACTGAAACGGCTAGCTGGCGCTGGGTTGAGGGCGCAGCAGCATCAAGGTTGGGGTCGTTCAAGACCGGGAGCAAACTAACTTTCATGCGGGATACCTAAAGATTGCGCTAGTATTTCTTATAAGAATAGCTCCATCAGTTCAGGCAACATTTCGGTTTATGAACACACCAATTAAAGCTGTGCAATCGCAATATTACGGGGAAGGCAACTCTCGGACGCCGCCTCCCGATTTGCCATCCCTGTTGCTGAAGGAGCGGATCGTTTATCTGGGTATGCCTCTGGTGCCTGCGGTAACAGAACTGATTATCGCTGAACTGTTGTTCTTGCAGTACGAAGATCCGGATAAGCCGATCAAAATCTACATCAACTCGACAGGCACTTCTGGTTACAGCGGGGAACCCGTCGGCTTTGAAACGGAAGCTTTTGCTATCTGCGACACGATCAGGTACATTAAGCCGCCCGTGCAGACTATTTGTCTCGGTTCGGCAATGGGCATGGCTGCGATGCTGTTAGCGGCCGGTACAAAGGGCTTTCGGGCGAGTTTGCCCCACGCTTCGATCGTGTTGCACCAACCCAAAGCTTATACGCGGGGTCAAGCCAGCGACATTCAAATTCGGGCGAAGGAAGTGCTGGCAAATAAGGCGACGATGCTGGATATTTTGGCAAGCTGTACAGGCCAGCCGATCGACAAAATTACTAAAGATATGGATCGGTTGCTGTACATGACGCCCCAGGAAGCTAAAGAATACGGTTTGATCGATCGCGTTCTTGAAAGTTCGGAAGAATTGCCGAAACCGCTGGCGGCGGGAGTTATCTAATTTGGGAATGGGGAATTGGGAATGGGGAATTGGGCATAGGGCATAGGGCATAGGGCATAGGGCCCCGCGCGTTGCGGAGGGATGGGGAATTGGACATGAGTAGTAATTAAGGGTTAATGGCTAGTAGTTTTTACCCTGATTAGTTATTCAATAGTCTTTTAATGACTAACAATGACCAATTACCTGTTTGACCAATTACCTGTTTGACCAATTACCTGTTTGGCCGATGCCCGATCCCCCATTCCCAATGCCCCATTCCCAATGCCCAATGCCCGATTACCAATTACTAACTAAACGGAGTTCCGAATTATGCCTATAGGTGTGCCAAAAGTTCCCTACAAAATGCCTGGTGGTTATGATACTCAGTGGATTAATATCTACGATCGCCTTTACCGGGAACGAATTATTTTCTTGGGCAGGGACATTGACGATGAAATTGCCAATCAAATCATCGCGGTGATGCTGTATCTGGATTCGGAAGATGCGGGCAAAGATATTATTTTGTACATCAATTCCCCCGGCGGGATGGTGTCGGCAGGCATGGCTATTTTTGATACTATGCAGCACATTAAATCGGACGTGGTGACGATTTGTGTGGGCTTGGCTGCTTCGATGGGTTCTTTCCTGCTAGCTGCGGGTACCAAGGGCAAACGGTTAGCTTTGCCTCACTCGCGGATCATGATTCACCAGCCTTCTGGGGGCGCGCGGGGACAAGCAACGGATATTCAGATTGAGGCTAGGGAGATTTTGCGACTGCGCCACCAACTCAACGGTATCTATGCTAAAAATACCGGGAAGCCGATCGAGAAAATCGAGAAAGACATGGATCGCGACTATTTCATGTCCGCCGAGGAAGCCAAAGAATACGGCTTGATCGACAGAGTAGTCGAAGATCGTCCTTGACAGTTGACAGTTGACAGTTGACAGTTGACAGTTGACCTGCAAGTCCGAGGATTTGAGTAATGAATAGTCTTGTTTTAATTTCTCCCGCTTAAGGGAGAGGCTTTAAACCAATTCTTTCTGGTAAGTGGTTTTGATAGTGTAGTAGTGCGGGCAACCCTCGCACTACCATATTTCGCGGTAAATTTTGGCAGAATCTTTACATTTAAGGATTCTGCCATATTTAATGGTATTAGAAAACTTGATTCATGCTAAATGGATATTGCAGATTATTACCGACAGTTAGGACTAAGGTCTGGTGCCACTTTATCGCAAGTTAAGGCCTCTTACCGAAAGTTAGCCAGACAGTATCACCCCGATGTGAATCCGGGAAACGAACAGGCTAAGAATAAGTTTATTGCTATTACTGAGGCTTATAAGTTTCTGGTGAATATTGCGCCCGCCGATGTTGCGGAGTCGAAAGCTGCCAATTCAAATGTGCCGCCTGCTGCGACAGCGCCAGCGGAGGCGGTGAAAGCTCAACCGCAGGCAGTTAAGGTAACTCGGAAACAGCAACCCACTGAAGATAAGCAGGATCTGTCGGCGGCGGAAGAAAAGTTAAAAAAAGATGCTTATTATGAACTGCAACAGTTGCTGAAATATCAGAGGTTTCCACGGGCGATCGCCCTAATTGAGGGTTTGGCCCAGCGGATGCCCGAAGATCGGGAGGTGCGACAGTGGCAGGCGATCGCCTATCAGCGTTGGGGACGGCATTTGATCGGAGAAAAGCAGGTTGACAAGGCGAGAATTTATTTGAAAAAGGCGGTGAAAACTGACCCTCACAATCGGGCTTTGTGGGCGGAAGTTGAGCGTGATTTTCGCCGGTTGGAAGAGATTTATTGATTCGGGAATCGGGAATCGGGAATCGGGCATTGGGAATTATTAGTTCGATTCTGTAGAGGTAATCAAAAGGTCTATATTTTTGAGTTTTTCTAAAATGATTTGGGTGTTTTCCGGTCGGTTTTCGGGTAGCGGTTCCATCAATGAGTCGATCGAGTCTACGAAGGACTGGTCAACATCTAAAGCCTGGTTCCTCCAGTTAATCTTACCAGTTGCTGGATTGACGGGAAAGTCGATCGGCGGTAGACCTGTCAATAAATGCACAAAAGTACGTCCCAGGGCAAAAAAGTCCGATCGCGCTTCTGGTTTCCCTGCAATTTGTTCCGGCGCGGAGTATCCAGCAGAACCGATGGGTGCGGTATCGGTGTCTGCTTCTGTGGCGCAGCCGAAGTCAATTAATCGCAATTTTCCAGTGGCTTCAAGCATCAGATTGGATGGCTTAATATCCCGATGCACTAAATGATATTTGTGAATTGCCTGCAAAATATGGAGCATTTGTTGCAGCCAATCGATAGCTAGGGTTTGAGAAACCTGCTGGTTTTTAGTTAAGAATTGGGTCAAGTTTTCTCCGTCGATTTTTTCCATCACCAAACAAGACAATTTCTGGGAGTTATGGGGGAGTTTGATTTGGAAATAACCATCTGGTTCGACTTGGGGAACTCTGCCTTTTCCTCCTAGCCAAATCAATACCCGCGCTTCTTGTTGGAACAAACGAAGTAAATCGGGATTGTGTGTGTGCTTCAAGACTTTTAACACTTTGAGTGTTCCCCATTCGTTGTCCCCGGTTCCCCAATCTTGGACTTCCAAGATGTCTGTGGGGCGTGCGGGATTGGGCGATCGCACTGGTTTAATGATGCGGTAGCGATCGGCAATTAGTAAAGCCGTACCGCAAGCCTGACAACTTTGAGCAGCAGCAGGATTTTCGCGTTGTTCGCATTGAGGGTTGATGCAGTAAATCATATCATGTCCCGTGGATTGACCACAATAAGTAAGGTTTGTAGTGCGGACTTCAGTCCGCAGCATAAAAGCGGACTGAAGTCCGCACTACGAACCGTTTTTGTTTGTAGTGCGGACTTCAGTCCGCAGCCTGGGAGCGGACTGAAGTCCGCACTACGAAATGAGTGATACTTTATGGGTTGAGAGCTTGCTCGGGCATTCTTTTTTGGTAAAGCGTATCGCTTTGATTGATAAAATAACATAAAACCCAGTAACTCTGACCTTGTTACTGGGTTTCTATTTACCGCCCATTTGCACACGCTACCACATTTAAGTCAAGGATTTAAGATTAATATCATCGCGCTCTACCGATTGAGCTACTCCCCAGTGTTTGGTTGGGGAGGCTGGAATTGAACCAGCAACCTCGATGACCTGATTGTTCCTGACATTCGTTTTGGCGATCGGCGGTGAATGCTGAGTTTAGAGTAATAACTTGCTATTGAATTTGTACGCAACGCTGCCTCTGCCAATTTGGGCTACCCCTCATTATTAGGTTGAAGGGACAGGAGTCGAACCTGTACTGTCACAGTTGTACGGTTTAAGTTGAAGTTTGAGATTGAACTTGTACTCTGTTTATATCTTAAACCATAACTATCAAAAAAGCAAGCTATTAGCGGAAAATAAATTGAAAAATTCGCTCTCCTACTCTCTGTTCTTCAACTTCAGAATTGTTAGCTTCTTCGCGGGAAAACATCACAGCTTTCTGCAATATTTCCACCCTTTGCAGCAACTCATTGATCCGCTGCGCTGGTAAAGCTCCAGAAAACTTGACAGTGCGCCAGTAGCCGATCGTAATATCTTCGTAATAGACATCCACTTGAGCCGGATGGTGTTCCGTAGCTTCAGCTTTAACGTGATTGCGGGGAGTTTTAAAAGTCTTGAGAGTTTGCACCGGTTCTGTTGCCCAACAGTCGGCTGAAGCATCAAAGTTCCAAGTCTCGGAAGCATCTAAAACAGGAAGTTTTTTGATAAATGCTTGCAACTCTGACAGTTGCTTTTCAATGAATAGTAAATAGCTGACTGGCACTTGGCTCAAAAGCACGTTTCCGTCTACAGTTACGTCGGCACGGGCTCTGCAATTTGTCCAGTCTTTGGTTGCGGTTACGTCGAAGAGTTTGGTCAAAACTTCTGTTGTTTTGCGGATAATCTCTTCGGCTTTGACTTCGACTTTTTTGGACTCGGGCGGCAGTTGTTCGCCTTCTTCGTCTTTGGGGCGGTACGTGCGGGAGATTCCCGAAAGCACGGCGGGCTTCTGGAGGGCTTTTTGGGCTTCTGCTAGTTCTTGGATCGATCGGCTTTTGATGCCTTTCTCGATCGCGATAATCTGATTTAATCGTGCCATAGTTCTAAATTATTGATGCTGAAGTCACGTCGAGTATGGTTGCAGGGCGATCGTCAAACTCTTTCTCGTGTGGCTTTTAGGGCTTTGAGGACTGAAGTCCTGACTGCAAACCTTACGATTTTTAAGCTGACATCACAGACATTTGTAGTATGACATACTTCAAATAGAATGACAACCTTTCCTTTGGAGGGGCCATGCCAAGAGTCCCCGCCCTGACTAGCCCAACAATTTATGACTCAAAAACTTGGCAAAATCCCTAGCATCGCTGCGGATCAAGTGAATGCCGTCATTGGTGCGCCATTCTCGCGGGGGCGGGGGGGGCAACCACTCAAAGCGATCGGACGGAAACAGCTTTTTAGTCAATTCTCGGACTTGTTTTCTCCTGATTGCAGCGTCAACTCGCGACTCTTGAGGAATGTCAAATAAAATTATTTTTGCCCCGCTATTTTTATTGATTTCAGCGATTTGAGCTCTAATTACAGCAGCTTCTTTTTTGATATCTTCTGCATCTTTTTTAGACAAAGGTTGGCTTTGAATGTCAACTGTTGTTTGGATAGCTTTTTGCGATAATTCCGGAGTAAGATTGCGAGCCTCTCCGCTATCTAGTGCCTCTTTTGTTGCTTTTTGATTTTGTTTAGAGCGTTGTTTTAACGAATGTATAAAAATACTAACTGGACGATATTCTTCTCTCAGTATTGGCAAATACTGGCGCATCCAATAAAAAACAGGATTGTACAAAGATTCAACTAAATCCCTATCTATTGTGCGACTAATAGTATCGTTAATTTCTACCAAAATAATCGGAGGGTTGCTATTACTTTTTTTAACTATTTCTAAACCCGTCTGGCTCGATCCTCCCCCCAAAGCTATGCTCTTTACGCCCTTTCCAATGTCTGTAACATGAAGGTTGGCAGATAGAGAACTACCCACCATGACAATTTTCAGATCGGAATCATCATATACATACCTTTGAGCTTTGACAATATTATTTTGAATCAGGCTAACTCCGTCAGAAGCTGGCAACACTCCGCCACTGACGAGAACTTGATAAAAACTTATTACAAACAGGAAAATTAGTACCGGGCGCAGAATAGATCGCAACTTGTATTTTATAAACATTGAACACCTTCTAGAATTGGAAATAAATAAATTGTTTCGAGCTGCCACTGTTGAGGAATATCATTGCTAGCATAATTCCTAAAGCTACATCTTGATAAATACTCCAGAATTTTTGATTTTTTTTAAGTGAATCATGTTTCATCAGATTTTGCCAAGTGGGAAAATGAGGAATGTGATAAATTACTACTGGTAGGGAAAAAGTTAGCGTCGGAATAATGTGAGTCCAACCAGGCTTGACTTTATAGTTGCGAACTAAAGTAACTACGAAGTCAACTGCTTCTTCAAATCGTGGGAGTTTGAAAAGCAGCCATCCGAAGGAAACAAAAGAGAAAATTCCTACAACGCTAACGCTGTCAAATAATAATTGCTGCCAGATTGGTTTGGTTTCTGCTGAATTGGGTTCTGGGGATTTATTTTTGGATTTGTCGAACCCAAAAAAGCGTTCTACTGCTAAACCAAATCCGTGATAAATGCCCCAAACTGCATAACTCCAAGCAGCACCGTGCCACAATCCGCCTAAAGTCATTACTGTCATTAAGTTAAGATAAGTTCTGATTTTTCCTTTACGGTTTCCTCCTAGGGGAAAGTATAGATAATCTCTGAGCCAAGTTGATAGGGAAATGTGCCACCTTCTCCAGAATTCGGAGAGGGAACGGGAGATGTAGGGAAAGTTGAAGTTGTCGGGAATTGCGTAGCCCAAAGCCGCTGCTAAACCGATCGCAATTAAGGAGTAACCGGCAAAATCGGCAAAGATTTGGATTGAGTAGCCGAACAGCAGCGTCAGGTTGGTAATAGTTCCAAATCCTTGGTAGTAGGGAAAGCTGATCCAGAAGGTATAGTCTTTTAAGTTGTCGGCGACGACCATTTTTAGAAAGTAGCCGACTGTAAGCGATCGAAAAATGAAATTGAAAGAAATGTCTTTTAAATATTTAGGCTCAATCTGGGGATAGAATGTCTTGGATTTTAAAATAGGGCCTGAGAGTAAGTTGGGGAAAAAGCTAATAAAGAATGAAGTATTGAGCAGGTGTTGGCTGAAGTTGGGCGAGACGTAAGCGTGGGATTCTGTTTCGCTTTCGCTTTTGTCTTTTTGACTCAGTACGTCTACGACTAAACTTATGCCTTCAAAGGTGTAGAAAGAAATACCGATTGGCAGTGGTAATTTTAAGAATAAATAAGCTATGCTGCCTTCGGTTCGAGCAATGTTAAAAACATCTGCAACAAAGTTAGTGAGCAAACCGGCGTATTTAAATAAGCTCAAAATTAAGACATTCAGAACAACTCCTAATAAAGCCCAAAAGAAACGCTGTTTATTGTCGGAAATTCTGGCAACTTGAAAGCTGGCTGTAGCGTTGATCGCAATTGACAGGAGCAGGATCGATAGCAGTGCGGGAGCGTTCCAACTGTAAAATATGAAGCTGGCAATTATGAGGATGGGAACTTGCAGTTTTTGCAAGGGAGGCAAATAATATATGGTGAAAACAATTGCAAAAAATACGAGAAATTCAATACTGTTAAATAACATATTCTTTTGATTTCGGTCTTCGATAGGACTGACTCGCAGGGGGGTTCATACCTTGGTTTTTCATCGGTTTTTCAATCGATATCCCTCGCGTTGTCAGGTGGGATTTTTGTGAAAAAACCCAGTTTCTGCGTCCGAGAGTTTTTCACCTAAGTTGTGACACCATTTTCATAAAATAATGCAACTGTTGGCAAGCTTCAAACCCATATAAAATAAGCTATTTCTAATTTTTTGATATTCTATGCGAAAATCGAAAATCGAAAATGTTATCACTCACTATATCAAGGAGTGGCACTAATGCCAAGAGCGGACTCGTGGTGAGAGGTCGATCGCCCTTCCTGACCAAGTGTAGCAAATTTTACTTGTTTTTCGCGCTGCGACTACCTCCTGAGATAGATGCGGAAATACCTCCCGGGGCGAGTTGCAAGATCGGGAAACATTTCTTAACATATAGATAACAAAGGGAATCCGAGGAGACACCAAAAATCCTTAAGCCCTTGGGGTGCCCGGTTAACCAGATTCTTCGCAAACAAGGGCTAAATCAATGAACAAGCAGCAAAACTCCGAAGTTTCAGCATTTTTGCCAATGCTCCAAAAAGGCATTGGGCTGTTTGGGATTCTCTCTTGGATATTCGGGCTGACAGATAGAAGCATTGCACTATTGTCTGACGGATATCTGTCCGCGATCGATATTGTGCAGCTATTTACAGCTTCCTTCTTTTTCGTTAGTTGGATATTTTTAAGCCCGTTTCTGAGTTTTAACTCCCAGAGTCAGCGGAAGGTAGAAGGCATTCGGCAGAAAGTAGAAGCTTCTCCCTAGTTGTTAAGTTGTAATGTTAGATTCTGTCGGGCTGTTGGTTTCTTGTGGGGCGAAGCGGGCGGGCCAAATGCGATCGCAAAAAAACAAAGTCCCCGCCGTCATACACAGTGGAATCGCCAACAGATTCAACAGGGGAATGCTCACCAAACCCAAACAAACCAAACCAAAACTCCCGCTAGCCGGCAAAGTCGCCCGAATTATCTCAAATTTCTCCTGAAAAGGTAGCTTCCGCCGCTCCAAAGGTGCATTTAAAAAGTCCAAACAGACAATAGTAGCGCCCAAAGCTACGCCTCCTAAACTGCTAAGAATAGAGCCTGGGCCGGGGATAAAATTCAGCAGCAGGAGCGGTATGCCGATGCTGAACAAAAGTTGTAGTTTTCGGAGTTCAAAGGCGATCGCCATTTGTAGATCCCGAAAACTACTCGCCAAGTTCATTGGTGCTTCTGCGGGCAATTGACCGTTCCGCAGAAGTTCCAATTGTTCGGATAATTTGCCGTACCAGGGCGAACCTAAAATCACGCCAAACTGGACTAACAAAAACCCGATTATTAACAAAAGTCCTGAAACTAAAAGTACGCGCAGCAGCCAGCCGAAACCGATTGTCAACCCGCCGAGAAAGCTCAGCCAAGCTGGCAAACTTGCAATTAAATCATTAAATCGGACGGATAAATCGGCAACTAAAACGTCTATGCCTGCCAAACTGGGAAATAGCAAGCTTAAATAAAGACCGATACCAATTAAAAAATTTAGGACGACGGGAATTAATACATAAGTCCACAGCTTGGGAGTTTGCCAAATCAATGTGAAAGCTCGCAAAGGATAGGTGAAACCTGCGAGGAGTCCAAGGGGCGCGGTAATGACTGCGCGGGCGGGATTTGAATTGAGCTGTTTTGACATATTAGGGGTGAGAGTGCCACTTTCTATTATTATTACGTATGAGGATTTATTGCAGGTTGCCCAAAAGTGAAGCTTTTTATTTACCATACCCCGGAACTTACGCCAGCAGACAAGATGCCGGCTTGCGCGATCGCAGTTGATGTGCTGCGGGCGACTACGACAATGGCAACGGCCCTGAATAATGGGGCGGAAGCTGTGCAAGTTTTCAGCGACTTAGATAAGCTGATGGCAAGCAGCGAAAAATGGCCTGGAGACCAGCGGATTCGCGCCGGAGAGCGCGGTGGCGCGAAAGTTGACGGTTTTGACATGGGGAATTCGCCGTTGGACTGCGGGCCAGAAAAGGTGAGTGGAAAGCGAATTTTTATCAGTACAACTAACGGTACTCGGGCTTTGCAGCGAGTGCAAGATGCTGCAACGGTGTTGACGGCGGCTTTGATTAACCGCAAATCTGTGGTGCAGTTTCTGTTAAGCAAAAAGCCGGAAAGTATTTGGATTGTGGGTTCTGGTTGGGAAGGGAGTTATTCGTTGGAGGATACGGTGTGTGCTGGTGCGATCGCCCAAAGTCTGTTAGCAGAAAGCGGTATTCCTGCGATCGATTTTGCTGGTAACGATGAAGTGTTTGGGGCGATCGCTCTTTATTTGCACTGGCAAGATCGGCTGCACGAATTGTTGGAAAAAGCGAGTCACGGCCAGCGCCTCCTCCGTTTAGGTGTGATTGAAGATTTAAAATATTGCGCTGAATTGGATACTTTAGATGTGCTTCCCATGCAGCGAGAACCCGGTGTTTTGGTGAAGTCGGATTTTAAAATTTCTTAGGCTGATTTCTAGGCTGCATCTTCGGAAAAAATGGTGAATTGAAATTGTCTGCGAGTGCAGTATTGGTAGATGTGCCGAAGAACACCTGGCATCAGAATAATAGACCTCTTGCAAAAATAGGTAGAACGGGCTCTCCGGCCCATTCTACAAAATTTTTTTTCTTGTGGAACGGGCCGGAGAGCCGGTTCCAAAATTTGATTGAAAGGACTTTTGCAAGAGGTCTAATCATTTTCCGACAAGTCTAGTGCTGTCCCCGCTCGCGATCGGTATCATTCCGCTGGCGATCGGTATCATGCAGTGCTGTCCCCGCTGGCGATCGCTATCATTCCGAACCCAATTTGATATTAGTAAGGTGCGCATTGCGCACCCTACGAAAGTTAGTAGTTAGCGAACAGTAAGGTGCGCATTGCGCACCCTACGAAAGTTAGTAGTTAGCGAACAATATCTTTTTCAAAGAAAGTAGAATTAAAAATAATTGGGTAGGATAGGATCACAACATTGTTGCGTCGTTAATGTATTGCAGGCAATTAAGAATTGCTGGATTCACCGCCGAACCGCTGAATTAAACACTCGGCAATTCGGGCTGATGCACCGCCTTCTCCCATGCGGCGCCAGCCATTTTCAGCGATTAGCTGCAACCTGTCGGGGTCGCGAAGCAAAGACTGGATGGTGCCGGCAACTTCGGCGGGATGTTTGACTAAAATTAATGAGGGGCCTAACAGGCGACTTTGAGCTTCTGCAAAGGCGGGAGTAAATTGCGGGCCGTTTCCGGGAATGGCGATCGCCGGTTTTCCTAAACCGACAAATTGTTCTGTAGCGGTTCCGGCCATTGCGATCGCTAAATCGGCTTGGTACAAACAATCGTTAAAACTTTGCTGAGTTAAAATCATCGTGGCTTTTCTCTGCACAAAAGTCAAGGGCAGTAGCAAATTAGGAGATTCTTTCCTAATTTCTTGAGCGTTAGAAACAGGAGGTCGCAAAATACTTCCTTCTCGTCGCTGGGTTCGAGTTTCGCCGTCTTGACGCCAGCCGAAAAATTCTAAACTAGGTCGCAAAGCTTCTAAGTTTAACTCCGGAGAAATGGCTCCGAAAAATAACAATTTGCGATCGCCAAACAGAGACAAAATTCCGGCTACAGCCTCTACTATTAGCAGCCAATTAGCATAGGCTTCCGGCGCTCGGGAACCGGGCAGTAAGGTGATGACGAGCGATCGCGACCTTTCCCGAAACTCTGCATCAGAGCCGTAAAAACGGGCGGGATTTTCCGGTTCGAGTCCGTCCATCATCGGATTGCCGAGATTGCAGGCGGGAATTCCCAGCTTTTCTAAAGTCTCGGCGGTGAGGGCGTCCCGGACAAAAACGGCTTTACAGAGCTTTCTCGTCATCAACCAGCGCTCCCAAGGGAAATAAACCGATCGCGACCAAATCTTCCAAGCCCACGGGCGGGATTTGCCAGCCAGAGGCCCCTGCTCGTCCCGCACGTGATACTCGGACTTGGCTGTACCGACAAAGGCATAGGGCGCGCCGCTCAGCCAAGCAAACAGCAGCGGTACAATATCCCCGCAAGCTAAGATCGCCGCGTTGTGATTTCCCGACTGTTGTGGCGATCGCACCCAAGCGCGGATAGCTTTAAACTGAGCTAGAGTCAACTGAAGCAACCCGCCTTTGACATCGCGCAAAAATTCCCTTCCATCCATGTAAATAAAGCCGCCTGAAGGCATCCGCTGCACCGGGCCGACGATCCGGGCGTTTTCTAGTTGAGCGAAAGCTTGCCCTTCCCCCACTAGCGGAAACACGGCTATTTCTGGGGGATGTGGCTGCTGTTGCAGTTCTCGCAAGATGCGAAGGGCGATCGCATCTTCTCCGTGGCCGTTACTGAGGCAAAGTAATTTCAATCCCAACTCTCTCAAAAACTGTCTCTCATATTATCGGGCAAACAGGGCATCGGGCATGGGGCATGGGGCATGGGGCATGGGGCATGGGGAAGAAGGCCTTCCCAGGGCATCGGCCTTCCCAGGGCCGAAAAGCATTGGGCATCGGGCATCGGGCATACCTCACTTTTTTGAGAACTACTATATAGCGGAAAAAATGAAGTAAGTAGACCCGTGCGAGTCGGGCAATTTTTTGGTAAACTAGCAGGTGAAACTCCTATTTTAGAGGTAAAATCGGATGGTACAAACCCTGCCAAAATCTCTGACACTCGAAGAGTTTCTGAAGTTGTCAGAGACCAAACCAGCCAGCGAGTACATTGACGGTGAAATCATTCAAAAACCCAGGCCTCAAGGAGAACATAGTGTCATTCAAGGCGAGTTCACAAGTGCTGCTAATGCTACTCTCAAACTTCAAAAGGTGGCGCGAGCATTTCCAGAACTGCGGTGCATTTTTGGCGGTCGAGCGATCGTTCCCGACGTGACTGTATTCACTTGGGAGCGAATTCCCCGCAAAGAAAATGGTGGTGTGGCAAATGTGTTTGCGATCGCCCCGGATTGGACAATTGAAATCCTCTCCCCCGACCAAAACCAAACTAAAGTTACTAAAAATATTTTACATTGTCTCAAACACGGAACTCAAATGGGTTGGTTAATCGATCCTCAGGAGCGATCGGTTTTTGTATATCGGCAAACTCAATCAACGGAGGTGTTTGACGAACCGGAACAATTATTGCCCGTGCCATCTTTTGCCAGGGAATTGCAACTGACAGTAGGAGAATTATTTGGTTGGTTGTTAGATTGAAACAACACAATATTAGAGTAGAAGAGTATAGCCTTTCAAGCGAAAGATGAGGTACCCGACGGGCATAGGGCATGGGGCATGGGGCATTGGGCATAGGGCATAGGGCATAGGGAATAGGGCATCGGCCTTCCCAGGGCAGAGAGGGCATCGGTTATTAGTTAATTGCTAACAATTACCAATTTCTAAATTCCTAATGCTTTTCGGCCCTGGGAAGGCTGATGCCCAATGCTTTTCGGCCCTGGGAAGGCCTTCTTCCCCATGCTTTTCGGCCCTGGGAAGGCCTTCTTCCCCATGCCCCATGCCCCATGCCCCATGCCCTATGCCCAATGCCCAATGCCCAATGCCCGATGCCCCATGCCCCATGCCCCATGCCCAGGGAAGGCCTTCTTCCCCATGCCCCATGCCCCATGCCCTATTCCCAATGCCCCATGCCCCATGCCCCATGCCCCATGCCCCATGCCCCATGCCCCATAACTACTTACCCTCAATATACTGCTTTAAAATATTCCGAATTTGTTTGAGCTGAAATCCCTTAGCAAGTTGGCGCAACCTCGCGACAAACGGCATTAATTTAGGTTCTAAACTCTCGAGATTAGCACTCTCCTCAAAAATTTCTTCAATGTCGCCCATAGCCGCAAGTTTCAAAATTTTTGCTGCCGACTCAGCAGCCGCAGGTAACAGAGAAGAATAAGCAGGAAAATCAGATGGTGACAAACTGGGAGTTGTCCGCTTTGTGCTTTCCGAAGATTCCTCGTAAATCCATTCTAGTCCCAAATGCACGCGCAACTGTTCCAAAAAGTGATTTGCTTCTATCGGCTTGGGCAGAAAATCATCGCACCCTGCAAGGATGCTTTCTTGCTGCGCCGACTCGAAAACGCTAGCTGACAAAGCGATTAAAACGACATCTTTTAATTCCGGCAACTGCCGCACTCTCCTTGCAGTTTCTAAGCCATCCATTACAGGCATCTGCAAGTCCATTAAAATCACATCAGGTTGAAATTCGACTGCTTTGTTGAGGCATTCTTGACCGTTACCGGCCTCTGCAACTTCAAATCCCAAACGCCCCAGCATCCTGCACAACAAATCGCGATTTAGTTGATTGTCGTCCACGATGAGGACTTTTCGCTTGTTGCCCACAAAACCGACCAGCCAGCGTTTTTCCCGCAAAGGAGACACCTCTAAGTAGCGTTTGGCTGCCGGCAATTCTAAATCCAGCCAGAAAGTGCTGCCTTTTCCGAAAGTGCTGTTGACGCGAATTTCGCTGTCCATCAGTTTGGCTAATTTCTGGCTGATCGAGAGTCCGAGACCCGTACCTTCAACAAAGGCATTGCCTCCTACTTGGTGGAAGGGCAAAAATATTTCTTCTAACTTGCTTTTATCTATTCCTGTCCCGGTATCCTCGACTTGAAAGCGGATTTTCAAAGCGTGTTTAGCTGCGATCGCATTGTGGGAGAACCGCATATAATTTTCTTTGAGTTCGGAACTCAAAAGCGAGAATTCGTAATTTTCTCCTTGGCTTCGACTCCAGGCCTCTGTGCCGACATAGCCGACTTTGAAAGTTACTCCGCCCCTGTTAGTAAATTTAACGGCATTGCTGAGTAAATTTATCAGAACTTGGCGCAATCTTTTTTGATCGACTTGGACGCAGGTGGGCAGGGGCGATACTTGTTCGTAATTGAAACAGATTCCTTTTTGATTGGCGCGCATCTGAAACAGGTCAGCAATGTTTTTCGTGAAATTTAGAAAATTTAACTCTTCCGGGTAGAGTTCCATTTTTCTAGCTTCGATTTTAGAAAGGTCTAAAACATCGTTGATTAACATCAGCAAGTGTTCACCGCACTGTTGAATGTTGCTGAGACTTTCTTGTTGATCGGAACTTAAGTCTTTGTCGGCTTTGAGGATTTGAGCGTAACCTAAAACCCCGTTTAAAGGCGTGCGGAGTTCGTGGCTCATGTTGGCGAGAAATTCGCTTTTGGCGCGGTTGGCGGTTTCGGCGGCTTCTTTAGCTAATTGTAGGGCTGCTTCGGCAAGTTTTCGATCGGCTATTTCGGTTTGTGCTTGTTGAAATAGCGTCGATTGCTGGATCGCGATCGCCAATTGCACGCACAATTGCCGGAGCGATTCTATTTCTGAGGAATCCCAGGAACGGGGGCCGCTGCAATCGTGGGCGATCAGCAGTCCCCAGAGTTGATTTTCTGCGGTGGATTGGGCAGGATAAATGCTTTCTCGTACTTTTAAAATCGGCACTACTAAGTTAGCTTTAACTTCAAAATCTTCGAGACAATTAATGTAGCATTCGCTGAGGTTTTCCGTGTAAATATCTTCAATAGCTCGAATACAGCCTTGCTGGTAAATAGCAACAAATTTATCTCTAAAACAGGGATCTAAATTATTAAAACCTCGCAGCGAAGTTCGATTTTTTGCCACGGATTCCACAACTACAGTGCCGCTCCAGTCGGGATTAAAGCGGTAAATAACTGTGCGGTCTGTTTGCAAAAATTGCCGCACTTGTTCGACAGCAGCGGTGAGGATTTCTTCTAAATTGAGGGAGGAGCGAATGCGATCGAGCATGGCAACTACCAGCCGTTCTCGCCTTAATTGCTGCAACAGCGCTATCTCGGCTTGTTTGCGTTCGGTGATGTCGGTAATTACTCCCACTAGCCCGATTAAATTGCCAATTTCATCTTTAATGCAGTCGGCGCGAAATAAAGTTGTTACCAGTTCGTTGCTTTTAGTTTGGATTTTGAGTTCGCCTTGCCAAGATTTGCCTTTACGGATAGTTTTAAACATTTCTAGCAGCACTTGAGTTTGCGGGTAAATTGCCGTTGCTCCCCCTGCTGCGTTCAGTTCTTCTGCTGTGTAGCCGTACCGCTGAATAAAGGCTTGATTGTGGTAGATCGATCGCCCTGTCAAGTCAGCAATGCCGATCGCATCGCTAGTGCTTTCCACGGCTTGAGTCACCCGCAGCAAATCTAATTCGGCTTGTTTGCGATCGCTAATATCAGTAATACTGCCGATATAGCCTTTAATTTCCTGCTTGTCTCCGATTTCGGCGATCGCTTGACCGATCGCCCAAATTACACGACCGTCTGGACGCAGAAAGCGGTATTCTGATTTAAAAGGAATTTTGTTAATAATTGCTCGATACCATTCATTTTTCACCCGCTCCGCATCATCGGGATGTAGGGCATTCATCCAGCCAGTTTCTGCTGCCAATTCTGAATTTAATCCCGTCATTTCTACCCACCGCTGATTCACATAAATAAAATTGCCAAACCCATCGCTGTCAAATATACAAACCGGCGATGCTTCTGCCAAATTCTGATAGCGGCGCTGACTCAATTGCAGTGCGTATTCTGATTGTTTTCTTTTTGTGATATCGCGGACAATGGCAATTATTTCGCCGCCTCCCAGCATTGTCAGCGACAATTCTTGAGGGAACATAGTACCGTCGCGACGCTGACCGGTTCCCTCTATATTGCAATACCCTGTTTCCTGGACGAGCGGCATTACTTCTCGTTCAAGATATTGAATTTCTGCGGGGGAGTAGAGCATTTTCCAGGTTTTGTCTTGCAGTTCGCTATGGTCAGCCCAGCCGTACATTCTGAGATAAGCATCGTTTGAATAAATACATTCTTTACGTTCGTTAAAAATGGCGATACCGTCATGAGCAGCGGCCATTGCTACTGCTTGCCGCTGAAGTTCCGACTCAGCTTTTTTGCGAGAAGTAATGTCGCGAGCTACTGCATAAATCAAACCTTCTTCGCTAAAGGGCGATGCCGTCCACAGCAACCATTTGCAAGAACCATCTTTGCAGAGACAGCGGTTTTCAAAGTAAATGCTGGGCGTGCCACTTATTAGCTTTTCGGCTTCGATTAGAGTGGCTTCTCGATCGTCTGGATGAACAAATTCGAGCATCGGCTTGGCCAAAAGTTCAGCGCTGCTGTAGCCCAGGGCAGTTGACCAAGCCGGGTTTAATCGTTTAAAATAGCCGTCGAAACCGACAATGCAAAGCAAGTCTAAGGAAATCGTAAAAAAGCGATCGCGCTCTGTTTGTGCCTGCTTTAACTCAGTGATATCCATCACTAAACCGTCCCAGAGAATATCGCCTTCGCCCCCTGATTCGCTCTGATTATTGAGCCTTTCCGGTCTCGATGCTCCTTGCAGCCACTTAACTTTTCCGGATGGCAAAATCTGCCGCCACTGCTGCCGCCAAGGTTCCAGGGTAGCTGCTGAAATTGCGATCGATGCTTCTAAATCTAAGCGATCGTCTCCGTGAATTCCGCTGAACATCAATTCCGAATTTTGCTCTATTGCTTCTGGCTCTAATTCGTAAAGTTCGCGGCTGCCAGAAGAGACGTAGGGAAAAGATGTTTCTCCAGTTGCTGACCTGCGAAATTGATAAATTACTCCGGGCAGGTTAGCTACCAATTTTTGAAATCGAGCTTCGCTTTGTTCCAGAGCTCTTTGCTGTCGTCTGTATTCGGTGAAATCTCTGATTGTCCCAACTATTACTTTACTGCCGTCTGCTCTTTTAAATACGCTTTTTTTGGTAGAGATGATGTGTTCTTTCCCTGCGGTGTCTGTGAATATTTCTTCGGTTTCCAAGGACATACCCGTTGTCAATACTTCTTCATCTTTTGCCCAAAAAACATCAGCCTCTGATTTGGGGAAAAAGTCATAATCTGATTTACCGAGCAGTTCATCCCGCGATTTGCCGACCAACTGACAAACAGCATCATTTAAGATCATCCAGCGGTGCTGCTCGTCTTTAACAAAAATTGGGTCTGGCGTAGCATTTATGGTGTGGTTTAAAAATTCTTCTGACGCTTTGAGTTTGGCTTCGTAGCGGTAGCGATCGCTCACGTCCAACACTACTTCGATCATCCGGTCAATAGACCCGTCTCGGCCGCGGATGCAGCGCAGCGAAACTCGCGTGTATACTATTTCGCCATCTTTTCTAAACCACCTTTTATCTGAGATGTAACCGTCGGTTTTACCTGCTAACATCTGAGACAATTTTTCAAAATTTGCCTCAAAATCCTCTGGATGAATCAACTCCAGCGAATGCTTTTGCAGGAGTTCGTCGCCCTCGTAGCCGAGCAAATTGCACAGCGCATCGTTAACTTCTATCCAATGGCAATTTTCACCAATTGTGGGGTCAATAATTGGAGCGGCGATGGCAATTCCGATCAGAGAATTTTCCACCACCGAGCGATATTTTTCTTCGCTTTTTCGCAAAGCATCTTGAGTGTTTTGGCGTTCTATGGCGTAACGGAGCGATCGGATTAACAGTTCGCCGTCGATTTTTCTTTTGACTAAATAATCCTGTACGCCCACCGAAATCAACCGCAGCGCCAGCTCTTCGTCGTTTTGGCCGGTCAAAACTACGATCGGCACATTTACCCCGTACTCTTGTACCCGAGCCACCGTCTCGATGCCCTGACTGTCTGGCAGTGAAAGGTCTAATAAAATTATGTCAAAACTTTCTTGACTTAATCGCTGCTGCGCTTCGCTGAGGCGCTCTACTTTCGTCAGCAATATACACTGCCGGCCGCTAATTCCTGACAGCAAATCTTCAATAAGCTCAGCTTCCAGAGGGTTGTCTTCTACTAACAGAACCTTGAAGCAGGTAGGAGGTACAGCTAAGTTAAAAACTGCTTTCATAATATTTATTAATTAAAACTTTTGTCAAGCTAACTTGGATTTTATCTTTTATTGCCGGGGGAGTTATCGAATTGCACCTAAACATACATCGGCGATCGGATTGCAGTGTGAGGGAGCGCTACAAAACTTGTGTTTAAGAGTTAAAATTATATCACGAACTGACTCGGCTGTCAACGCGAAATATGTTTTATTCTAACTTGCAATTTAACTTCTACCTTCTAGCTTTTGCCTAAAAATATAAGATTTAATTCAGCTTCTCCTGCCATCTAGTTTCTACATATAGCCTTTCTCAAATAAGTGAGGTATGCCCACGGAGGCCTGCTTGCCCTGTGCCCTAGGCCCGGCGCAGGCCTAGGCCCGGCGCAGGCCTATGAGCGCCGCACTGTTACTGAGAAAGGCTATAAGTGTGTGCCAGATGTCTCGATTAAGGGAGAGTAAAGTGAAAAGTTGAACCTTGACCCGGTTCCGACTCCACCCACATAGATCCACCGTGACCTTCCACAATCTTTTGACAAATTGCTAAACCAATACCTGTCCCAGAATATTCTCTTTGAGTGTGCAAGCGCTGGAAAATTTGAAAGATGCGTTCTTGATGCTGTGGAGCAATCCCAATCCCATTATCCGACACAGAAAACAACCAGTTTTCCTTTTGTTTGCAAGCGGTAATATGAACGGCGGGCGGTGCATCTTGGCGATATTTAATTGCATTGCCGAGTAAATTTTGAAAAAGCTGTACGAGTTGAGAAATATCTCCCATTACCGCTGGCAATTCACTGTAGGTAACAACTGCTCGATCGTTGCGGATAGCCCCTTGCAGGTTGGCAATTGCTTGCTGGACTGCATGATTGCAATCTGTCACTTCAAAGGGTTTCTGACTGCGACCAACTCGCGAATATTCGAGCAAATCGTCAATTAAAGTTTGCATTCTCGTGCAGCCCTGAACGATATTGCTGATAAACTTAATAGCTTGACTGTCGAGTTGGTCTTTGTAGCGTTTTTCTAAAAGTTGAGCGTAGCTGGCAATAGTTGCTAAAGGCGCTTGCAAGTCGTGGGAAGCCACATAAGCAAATTGTTCTAGTTCGGCATTCGACCGCGCCAATTCTTGGTTAGATTTTAAGAGGGCAGATTCAGCGCGCTGGCGGTTCGATATCTCTTGTTGGAGGAGCAAATTTTGCTCTTGCAGGGCTTTTTCAACGGCGAGGCGGTTGCTGATTTCTTGTTGCAAAATCTGGTTTTTTTCGTAAAGACTTTTTTCCACGGCTAAGCGGCTGGTAATTTCTTCTTGAAGCAGCACATTTTGTTCTTTTAGCTGCTTTTGTAAATTCCGCAGCGTCAGGTGACTTTCGATGCGGGCGAGCACTTCTTCAAACTGAAATGGCTTGCTGATGTAGTCAACTGCTCCTACAGCAAATGCGTTTACTTTGTCGAACACTTCATCTTTAGCGCTGATAAAAATTACCGGAATTTCGCGAGTCTTCGCTTCAGATTTCAGGTGCTGACAGACTTCGTAACCGTTCATTTCCGGCATCATTATGTCGAGTAAAATCAAATCTGGCGGATTAGAATTGCAGGCTCTCAGGGCCATTTGCCCGTTAATCACGCAGCGGGGTGCGTACCCCCGATGAGTCAACATCGTAGACAACAGGCGCAGATTTTCTGGCGTATCGTCTACTACTAAAATGTTTCCTAATGGCGTCTCTGGTTGCTGATTGTTCATTGATTATTTTGCGGTTTTTACAAAAGATGTTTGCAGCAGATGTTGAAGGAAGAAGTTGGGCAACGAGCAGTGTACGGGATGTAATGGATGTAACGGATTTCAGTCCGATGGAAGTTGGAAGAAGTCCGATGGAAGTCGGAAGAAGGAAGAAGGAATTTTTGGCAATGGTTGCAGTAATTAAGAACTTCCTAACCGTTTTGGGGGTTGCTATATCTTATTTTCTAATCAGAAAGAAATCAGTTATTAGTAGGAATATTGGGGAAATAGAATTAGGAATCAACTCAGAAACTGATTTTTTTATTGTTGGCGCGCAGCGTGCTGTGATTGTTCTTTTACCAATTCTTAAACCCCCAGCAATAGAGTCAGAGCATTGTTGTACCAAGTCAATCCTTTATCTAAAACCTTAAAGCCAGCTACTTTACACATAGATTCTAAAGCAGAAGCTGTAGGCAGCCACCACCAAGGGCCAAAGTTGTCGATCTCAAAAACTGCTTTTTCAATTACTCCGAGAATTGGTGTGCCGTAGGTGTACTGCTGCCAGTAAGCTGTTAAGATAGCTCGTTCTGCTTCGCCCAAAGCGGGAATGAAGATTACCCCAGAAGCTGGAATTTCGTACCGTCCCCGCTCGTTTTCTATAAGTTCTTGGGTAATTGCTGAAGTTAAGATTAAATACTGCCCTGTTATTTGACGCAAGCTCATTAAAATTTGCAAAGGGTGGGGGTGATGGTACAAAACTCCTGCACAGTGGACTACATCGTAAGGCTGGCCAATTTCTGCAAGCTGAATGTGATTTATATCTTGACTGATACAATTATAATTAGCAATATTTAAACTTGCCATGCGATCGCGAAAATCTTGCCAAATGTGTGCGGATTCGGGCGTGACATCAATCATTGTCAGAGAAACTGCACCGTATTTGCTTGCTACAGATACTTTTTCGTTGACGGTGCCCCACAAGCCGCCGACTTCTGCAAAAGTCTGATTGTTGACGACTCGGGCAATGTAGCGATCGCGAATATCGTCATTCTCCAACTCTGCTAATATAGTGCGATCGCCCGTAGAGTCATTTTTCTGCAAAATTTCCGCCAATTTCCCGGATATTGCGGCATCTTGCGGCCGAATTTCTAACGCCATCAAGTACAAGACTGTAGCTGCGTCGGGGCGATCGCTCTCGGCAAACTTTTGGGCTGTTTCGCAGTAAAATTCAGGAGCGTGCAGCGGCTGCAATTCGTGGTGATAGTAACTCGTTGCCGGATCTAAACCTGACGGCACTCTTTTGATGAGAGCATCGCCTAACTTGGCGTAAATGTTGGGGAGTTCTGGCTCAATTTGCAGCGCACAAAGGTAAGCAGAAACAGCCTCGTTCCAGTTGTGGATCTCAGTCAAAGCATCGCCTAAATTGTAATAAGACCAAGAAAAATTGGGGTTGAGTTCAATAGCGCGCTGATAAGCAGTAGCTGCTGCTTTCCACTGCTCGGTTTTTAACAGCGGTTCTCCTAAATTGTGGTAAGCCCAAGAAAAGTCTCTATTGAGTTCGATCGCCCGCTGGTAGGCGAAGATTGCTGCCAACCAATCCTGGAGTTTAGCTTTAGTTAATGCTAAATTATAATGAGACCAAAAGAATTCGGAATTAAGGGCGATCGCCCGCTGGTAAGCTGTCGCCGCTTCCGACCATTTTTCTAATTGAAAAAGCGCATCTCCCAACTTGTGACAAGAACCAGAAAAATTCGGGTCTAAGTCAACAGCGTGCTGGTATGCTGCTGCGGACTCCGACCATTTTTCTAATTTGCCGCAAGCTTCGCCGATGCTGTAGTAAGACCAAGAAAAATTTGGGTTAATTGCCACAGCCGTGCGGTACACAATAATAGCTTCTTGCCATTGTTCTAATTCGAGCAGAACGCTGCCTAAATTGTAGTAAGACCAAAAAGAATTCGGATTCAGCTCAATACTTTCGCGGTAGGCAGCTTCGGCTTCGCGCCAGAGTCCCTTGGCTTGCAAAACATTGCCTAATTTGTAATGAAAATCCGAAATATCCGGTTGAAGCTTGATAGCTTTGCGGTAGTTAACAATAGCTTCGTCCCACTGTTTTAGCGCGCTAGCAGCTTCGGCTAATTTGGTGTAAGCTTCACAACAACTAGAGTTTAAATAAATAGTGCGGTGGTAACAAACTAGAGCTTTTTGTGGCTTGTTTTGTGCCAATAAAGTATTGCCCAAATCGAGATATTCTTCGGGTATTTCTATCGGTTCCACGATCAGTGCTTGATACCAACAGTCGGCTGCTGGCTCAGCTTGACCGACTTCGGTAAATATGCGGCTCAAATTGCGGTAAAATCCTGCAAAGTCTGGTTGCAGGGCGATCGCTTTTTGGTAACAGTCGATCGCTTCTTGCCATTGTTGCAAACGGGCGCAGAGTGTGCCGAGGTTAGCAAAAGCTTCGGCAAAATCCGGTTTGTGGGCGATCGCAACTTTATACCAATACCGGGCGTCTTCTAGCTTACCCTGAGCTTGCAGCGCCTTTCCCAGGGTTTTGCAAGTCTCGGCGGAATCGGGGTGGGATGCGAGAATTTGGTGGCAAAGTGCGATCGTGCGATCGAACTTCCCTAAAGCTAAATATATTTCTGCCTGTTGTTGCAAATCAACCGCTGCTGTTTCTGAATTCACTTTAAGCGTTCCTGTTTAGTAATAATTCCCTGTGTAATTGTAAAGCAAAACCTCTCTAATATCCTCCAAATCATGCACCGACATCTGCCTGCCTGTAAATATCGAGTACCTGCACGGCATTTGTGCGATCCTCTTCGAGGGCTGCGCTAACGAACTTTAAGTTAATTTGTACGCAAGTCGAGGAAAAACCAATTTCGATTAAACTAAGATAGCAACCAGTTAAGTAAAGCCACCTAATAAAACTCAAAATACGGCTCGCGATCGAGCTTGTGGTGTATATCTTTTTCCCTCTTCCCTCTTCCTTCTTCCTTCTTCCTTCTTCCTTCTTCCTTATACTTAACAGCGAGGTAAATAATGTCAGCAGCCACACGCACACCGCAAGTCAGCGTAATTATAGCAGCATATAACGGATCTCGCTACATCGCGCAAGCAGTAGAAAGCGCCCTGTGCCAAACTTTTACAGATTTAGAAATTATCGTTGTAGACGACGGTTCGACAGACGAGACAGATCGGGTATTGCAGCCTTATTTTGACAGAATTCGCTACGTATATCAAGAAAATGCCGGAGTAGCAGCAGCCCGCAACCGAGGAATTCAGGAAGCCAAAGGAGAATTCATCGCTTTCTTAGATCAAGATGACTTCTTTTTGCCAGATAAATTAGCAGCACAAATATCCCTATTTCGCTCCTCACCATCCTTAGGAATTGTTAACAGCGGCTGGCGCATTGTCAACCAGCAAGGCGAGAAAATTTCCGATATAAAACCTTGGGAGTATTTCCCCAAATTAGACTTAGAAACTTGGATAGTACAAATGCCCGTACTTCCCAGCGCCATGATGTTTTCGCGCCAGTGGCTGGAACTTGCAGGCGGATTTAATTCAGAATTTGATTCAGTAGACGATTCAGATTTAGTCCTGCGTTTAGCAGTCTTGGGTTGCGAAGCAGCATGGCTGCATCAAGTGACAGTATCCTACCGCCAGCACGATCAAAATGTATCAATAAAAAAAGCCCTCAAACAAGCCAATCTTTTTATTACCTTAAAACAGCAATTTTTCGCCAAACCCCATTTACCGCAGCACATCCGCGAATTAGAAAATCCGGCTTTTTACGAAGCATTGACTTGGATGGCGTGGCAATTGTACTATAGTAGCTATCCAGTAGAGGCGGTTGAATTTTTCCAAAAATCTATCCAGTACAGTCCTTATCCTCTAAAACCAACAGTCACAGATTGGCAGAAGCGTCTGAGTGCGATCGCTCAAACTTATGGAGTCACAATTGACTTTAAATCATTAAGAAACTTACCCGAATGGAAACAAATAATGGCTAGCATACCTACCTCAAAAACACCGCGAGTCAGCGTAGTCATCCCCGCCTACAACTGCGAAAGCTACATTGCTAGAGCTGTGGAGAGCGCTGTAAATCAAACTTACCAAGACTGGGAAATCATCGTCGTAGACGACGGTTCTACAGACAATACAAGGCAATTTTTAGAGCCGTACCGTGATGTAATTCAGTACGTATATCAAGAAAATCAAGGAGCAGCAAAAGCTCGAAACCGCGCTTGCGAAATGGCCAAAGGCGAATTTTTAGCATTTCTGGATGCCGACGACTTTTTCCTGCCCGAAAAACTCGCCAAACAAATTGCTTGTTTTGAAGCTGACCCCACTTTAGGCATGGTACAAAACGGCTGGTTGATGGTTGATGAAACTGGAAAAGACATCTACCCAGTCATGCCTTGGGAAGACACGCCCAACTTAGATTTAGAAAGCTTTGTCCTGCACAAAAGCGTGCGTCCCAGTGCCATGATGGTGCGGCGCGAGTGGTGGGAACGTCTGGGCGGTTTTGACCATCGCTTTCCGCCAACAGAAGATTTAGATTTTGCTTTGCGTTTGGGTTTAAAAGGCTGCAAATGTGCGTGGTTGAAAGAGATATTAACCTGCTACCGCCAGCACGATAGCAATCTCATGTCCGGCGGGCAAAAAGTGATGAAAAGCATGGAAACTGTGATGGAGCAATTCTTCGCCCAACCCAATTTGCCCGATCGCATACGCCAATTACAAAATGCAGAACGTTACAAGTCTTTAGTGTGGATAGCGTGGCGGATGTACCACGACGGATATTTAACAGAGATGGTCGAGTGTTTGAGAAAATCTCTGTACTATACTCCTTATAATGGCACGGAAACAGTTTTTAAATGGTTGGAAACTTTTAGAGTTTCTTCGGAAAAATACACGAAAAACTTTGATGCTTATGCCTTAACCAATTTACAAGAATGGCAAGACATAGTAGCGGAGGCAGTCAA
Organism: Microcoleus sp. PH2017_12_PCY_D_A; assembly: GCF_020738565.1. Classification (NCBI taxonomy): domain Bacteria; kingdom Bacillati; phylum Cyanobacteriota; class Cyanophyceae; order Oscillatoriales; family Microcoleaceae; genus Microcoleus; species Microcoleus sp. PH2017_12_PCY_D_A. The sequence goes on from NZ_JAEQCI010000050.1 coordinate 26,466, forward strand.
CAATATCTATCAATTTAAATCAGCGCCTAGTTCAATTGGCCGCAAACTTGCACCGCACGTACTCCTGTACGCAGAAGACCACGGAATCGGCGGTTTGGCGCAGTTCAACCACTCGCTGCTTTGCAAATTAGCAGCCGACGGCTACCGAGTTACTAGCGTGCAAACTAAAGCTTCTAATCCTTTAATTACCGAACAGCAGCAGCTAGGTATCGAGCATATTTGGCTGGAGTTCGATACGATGAGGGAGTTTTTGCGAATTGCCTACAATTGTACGGATGCTGAAAGAATTTACGCGGAAGCTAAACCGGATTTAATTATATTTAGCGATGGCTGGCCGATGGCAAATTTTGCGGCGAAACAAGTTGCTATCAAACAGAACATACCTTATGTAATTACTCTCGGTTATATCGATCGCACTTATCAACATTTCAACCGCGGCGATCAGATTCCCTATTTCGATGCAGTGGCCTATCAGTACAATTTAGCTAAAGCGGTGATAGCTGTTTCCCACGAGAATTTAAACTTGTTTAAGAGTTTGTTTAAAATGCCTCGGGAATGGGGCAAAGTAATTTATTACGGCAGGCCGAACAATTACTTTGAACCGCCCAATCTCTCAACCCGCCAACGCCTGCGCCAAGAACAAGGCATCCCCGAAGAAGCTGTGGTTTGTTTCACGGCGGCGAGACTGACTCCAATTAAAGGATATCAGTATCAATTGCAGGCGATCGCCCAACTGAAAAATCTCCCAATTTGGCCGCAAATTTACTTTGTTTGGGCCGGCCCCGGTTCCACCACCCACGACAATATGGAACCGGAATTGAGAGCAACTGTCAGCCAATTAGGAGTCAATGAACAGGTTAAATTCATCGGCCAGCGGTGGGATATTGCCGATTGGTTGGATGCCAGCGACATCTTTATTTTATCATCCAAAGCAGAGGGAATGCCGCTAGCAGTGATGGAAGCAATGGCGAAGGGATTACCCGTAATTGCTACAGCAGTCAGCGGGATTCCCGAAGAGTTGGGAGACACTGGAAAGTTAATCGCCGATCCGACAATTGACGCGCAACAGACTGCACAAGAGTTAGCTGAAACGGTAGAACTATGGGTACAAAATCCCGAATTGCGGAGGCTTGCAGGACAAGCTTGCAAACTGCGGGCCGAAGAACTTTTTAAGGAAGAACGGATGCTGTTAGAATACGCAGAAGTTGTCGCACAAGTTCTATCTGCTAGCGGCAATCGAGATAAATTTGCGTTAGCGAAGCCCTCGAAGAGGATCGCCCCCAAAATCCAAAAGCAGATCGAAAAAGTTGACAGTATGCTCCATTACTATTATCTAGTATGGCAGGCATGGCAAGCTTGGGAGCGCGGGGATATGTCTGGGATGCTTGAGAAGTTGCAGTCAGCTTGGAAATGCACGCCATTGTTGACAAGCGAAACTATCTTGAGTTGGATAACTAATTTTGTTGCCTTATCTTCAGAGAAAGGAGGTCAACTCGATACTTGTTCGCTCATTAATTCAGAAGCTTGGCAAGAATTGATGGAATTAGTACAGGGTTTTGAAGTTGCTTTGTCTGTTCCTTAAGATTTTGTGAGTTTGGATTTCTGAAAAGCGGTTTGTAGTAAGGACTTTAGTCCTTATTAGCTAAAATATTTGAGAGAGGACTGAAGTCCTCACTACAAACCTATTGCGGTTTGTAGTAAGGACTTTAGTCCTTATTGCCTAAAATATTTGAGAGAGGACTGAAGTCCTCACTACAAACCTACTAATGTTTGTGATTGATTTCTGTTTTTCAATTTGCCACCACATACAATATGCAATTCACCTTCAAGTTCAAACCTATTAATAAGCTGCTGCCAATTTGCTTAGCGATTGTCACTGTCTTGTTAATCGCGTATTTTGGGCCGCAGCCAACGATCGCCCAAATGCGATCGAACGTCACAGTTGATTTTGGACAGCCAGCCACCGGCATCACCTCCATGAGCGGCATCTTGCACGGAATCGACCCCAGCAAGCCCCCCGATAGCTCGATTAAGCCCTTGCAGCCCAAGCTGTGGCGCGCCGGAAGACTCGATATTTACGATCGGGTAATCGCCAGCGGAGCCGAATTTCAACTATTAGTTAGCGACCTCTGGGGCTACGGCAGCAATCCCAAAGGCTGGCCCTATCAAAATTACCCCGCATGGGAAGCATTCATCCGACAATTAGCCCAGCAAAATAAGGGCAAAAAAATTATTTGGGATATCTGGAACGAACCCGATTTAGCAAATCCGTTTTGGAAGGGAAGCAGAGAACAATTCTTTGAAACTTACAAAAGGGCTTACAAAATTTTGCGGGAAGAATTGGGGCCGTCAGCGATGATTGGCGGGCCGAGCATCAGCACTTACAACAAAGAATATCTCGCGGCTTTTCTGGATTATTGCAAAGCGAACAAACTGGAAGTAAATTTTCTAGCTTGGCACGAACTCAATGATACCATAATTTTATTTGTTGACGATCACGTATTTGATGCTAAACGCAATTTTCAACAAAGTGCCTTTTACAAGGAACTGAAAATGCAAAAGATTTATGTCAACGAAATTGTCGGAGAATTAGCGCAGTATCAGCCGGGGGAAATTTTAGGTTATTTGTCTAACTTGGAGTATGCAAGAGCTGACGGTGCTTGCAGAGCTTGTTGGGATACAACAGTAGGTAAAAAAGTTAGCAATTGCTTCAATAATACGCTGAGTGGGATGGTTGTACCGAATACTTTTGAGCCGAGGGCGGCTTGGTGGACTTACAAAGCTTATGCTGATGGAGTGAATTCGCGGGTGCTGAGCCGATCGGACCACGATCGCCTTGTGGCCTTAGCTAGCAAGTCAAATCCCGAAGGTAAAGCACAGGTGCTTTTGGGTTATTTCGATCGCAATTATTCGTCAGCCACAACCGTCACCTTAAATCTTGTGAATTTGCAGCAGCTTGGGATTAAAAGCGGTCAAAAAGTTAGTCTGAAATTAGAGAAGATTCCTAACAATCTCGAAGGCGCTGTGCAAAAGATGGTTGCGGTTAAAGAAGAAAGTGTTTCGGTTGTTGGTAATAACTTGACTTATGTTGTTCCTAATGTCAATGTACATGAAGGTTATTTGCTGACTATCAAGCCCTAGATCCCCCCTAGCCCCCCTTAAAAAGGGGGGGACAAGAGTCTTCTCAAAGTCCCCCTTCTTAAGGGGGATTTAGGGGGATCTGGTCTCGGCAAAAAGCGAGATTTCTCAAGTACCTACAAATACATAGGGTTTAGCTGGGATTTATCAAAGATTGTTGCACGGATTTCAGCCATTCTCTGACTGTTTGATTTTTCGATTGTGGGTCGTAGTAACAGCCTAATTCATCGAGGATGAATGTTTCTAAATCTGGTTCTGAAATCGACATTTCTAGCACTTGACCAAGTTCTTGCGATGCAGCTTCAATACTTTCGGGCGGTTCGCTGTTCAGGTAATTGTTGACTACATCGCTGGGAGTGTCAGCTTCTAGCGGCCAGTCTTGGTGAAAGTAGGAACTGAAAAATTGGGTTAAATGAGGAAATTGATTTATCATTGGGGATAAGCTGTGAGAATAAAGTATCCGGGAGGTAATTTGTTGCTGCGCTGGAGGACGATTTTCAGGCGAGAGACTGGAGTTGCTTTGGATGAGCGGCGGCGCAGGCTAATGCCAATGATTTTGTTGGCGTTGTAGTCGATCGTATAACGATTGCCTCCTTTTTTCACCCAGGAGTCGATCGCACTTTTCTTTTTGTACATTGCTTCCGCAATCGCCACTTCTGCGACGGAACGGTTAGCAAAGGAAGATGCAGCAGCAATTCCCATTTCTCGTCCGAGTCGCTGTGCTAATTCTCCTTCTGTTTTACCAACGTGTCTCTCTAAAGTGTGTCCTCCTGCTGCTTCGTGAACATCCAATCCGCCGCCCGGTATCTTAGGGACAAAGGCTGTGGTGGTTTGTGGTATATTTGAGATTTCCCCTGCAAAAACAGCGCCACCAACAGCGGATATTGTCGAGTGCAATAAGATTGTGATTGAGGCGATCGCGCAGATTATACCTAAAAATCTTTTTAGGCGATCGAGTTGAGTTTTCATTGTGTTTTTTTATGTTCAGTATAGTTGTCTACTGTTTTTTTCTGTTTCCTAGTTTAGCATTAGTCATAGTCTTGGACGCACTGGTGACTAGAAACCGGGTTTTTTCACAATAATTATTCGAGATAACCCACAAATTAGGTAAAAAACCCGGTTTCTTTGAGGTTGATGCGTCCGGAACTGAGTGAGTTAGGAATTGCACGCAGCATTTAAATGTGCGATGCACAGTCCGCACCCTACATTGTATTTAGAATAGGATTTTTTTAGGGTTTACAAAGCTTCACTGAATCTGAGAAATTATTAATAATTATTTGAAAAAATCCCAGATAATTGATGATAGATTAATTGATGAGCTTTCAAAAGGTGAAAAAATGCAAGTAGTCATCCTGGCGGGCGGTCTTGGTACTCGTCTGAGAGAAGAAACAGAATTTCGCCCCAAGCCTTTAGTTGATGTCGGCGGGCGCCCGATTATTTGGCACATCATGAAAATATATGCCCACTACGGCTTCCAAAACTTCATTGTGTGCTTGGGCTATCGCGGCAACATGATTAAAGAATATTTCCTGAATTATGAAGCCATGAACAATGACTTTACGATCTGTCTGGGACGGAAAAATAGCATCACTTATCAGCAGGAACATCGCGAACAAGATTTTCAGGTAACGCTGGCTGACACTGGCGCAGAAAGCTTGACTGGAGGGCGGGTAAAACGGATCGAAAAATATATCGATGACGAAAATTTCATGGTGACTTATGGTGATGGAGTTGCTGATGTCAATATTGAGAAATTGATGGAGTTTCACAAGTCTCACGGTAAGCTGGCAACTGTTACTACTTTTCGGCCGATTTCGCGTTTTGGCATTTTGGATGTTGATAGTGAAGGTCAAGTACGAGAATTTGCTGAAAAACCTCAGATAGACGGCTGGATTAGTGTTGGATATATTATATTTAACCGCCGGGTATTTGAGTATTTGGGTGGGGATGATTGTGTTTTAGAACAGGAACCGATGCAGCGTTTGGCAGCAGATGGACAGTTGATGGCTTACCGCCATGAAGGCTTCTTTTATGCGATGGATACTTTTCGGGAATATAAGTATTTAAACGAGCTTTGGGATGAAGGGAAGGCTCCTTGGAAAGTTTGGGAATAAGTTGGTTTTGGGGCGGGCAAGATGCCCGTCCCACAATCATTATCATAAAAAATAACAACTATAGCGATTCTCAAAAAGATCAGGTATGTTGTTGGGATGCGAGCCCTATACGTCTAAGCGGTTATACAAGCCACCAGTCATACCTCATCTTTCTGAGAAAGGCTATATAACATCGCTCCGAAATATGAGGTATGAATGTAAATGGATTTTTTGATGCGACCTCGCTGACTATATAATAAATATAAGAGGGCTAAAGCCCAACAACGTACCTCACTTTTGCAACTCGCTGACTATATAATAAATATTAAGAGGGCTAAAGCCCAACAACGTACCTCACTTTTTTGAGAACCGCTATATAAAACTAATTATAAAAGATGAATTTTCAAGATATTCTTGACAGCGCAGAAAGTTACCTGAAAGAGTGCGTTGCACCCCGCGCGAAAATTATCGACAGTGACTCGGAAGCGCTGAAAACAGCACTTTTAGGGTTGGAAAGTCGATCGCTCTTGGCGCTGCGAATTCCCCAAAAATGGGGCGGTGCGGACATTCCACCGCAGATTTTTTACGAATATCAGGAATTGACGGCGCGATATTCTGGGGCTTTGTCTTTCCTGCAAACTCAGCACCACAGCGCAAGTGCGATGATTGCTAGCAGCGACAATGAAATGCTCAAAGGCAGATACTTGCGCGCGATCGCCCAAAAAGAGTTACGCTTGGGTGTTGGGTTTTCGCATTTGAGGCGATCCTCTTCGAGGGCTTCGCTAACGGGAAATCCGGCAGTCACCGCAACTCCGGTAAAAGATGGCTATTTACTGTCGGGGAATGTTCCTTGGATTACTGGTTTTGGCTTGTTTGAAAAGTTTATTGTGGCTGCGGTACTTCCAGACAATCGCGCGGTTTTTGGTTTGCTGCCTTTTGCTAATATTGAACGGGAATCTGGTAAAATAGCTGTCAGCGAAATTATGCAGTTAATCGCCATGAATTCGACTAATACTGTGACAGCAACTCTTGATAATTGGTTGTTGCAGGAATCGGAAATAATTTCGGTTAAAGCTGTCGGTTGGATTGCGGAAAATGACAGCAAAAATATCCTGAATTTTGTGCCGGTTACTTTTGGCTGTATTCGCGCGGGATTGGATGTAATTGCAGCGGCGGCGATAGTTAAAGATTCGCCTGTAATAGCGGCGGCTTGCACAAAATTGGAGGTGAAGCTCGATCGGCTAAAACAGCATTTCTCACAATCTCAACATAGCTCAAAAGCCGAACAATTAGCGCTCCGAGCGGAAGCTATTGATTTGGCGGTGCGGTGCGGGCACGCTGCGGTGGTGGTTTCTAGCGGTGCCGCTAACGGTACGCTGCACCCGGCTGGGAGAGTTTATCGTGAGGCTTTGGTGTATACTGTTTCCGGGCAAACTAAGGATGTGATGGTCGCTACGCTCGATCGCATTGTCGATTTTTAGGGTGCGTCGGTTAGAAGGATTTTCGATTAGAGCGATCGACTAATGGCTGATATTCAATCAGGCTATACCGGAATTATTAAACCGCAGAGGGCGCAGAGGACACAGAGAGAGAATAGAGAGATTATAATGCAGGACGATGCTACCGGATTTGATATGACGCACCGTACCATTAAAATAATGTGAGTTTTTGTGGCGATGACAAATAACTTCAAATCAAACAATTTAAAAACGATCGCCTACCGCGACATTATAGACTTAACCCATGCAATTCATCCAAACATTCCCATCTGGCCCGGCGATCCAGCGCCGGAATTTGAAACTGTATCTGAAATAGACAAAAACGGCTATTTCCTGAGAAAATTTTCCATGGGAGAACACAGCGGCACTCACATCAACGCACCCAACAGCTTCGATCCAGCAGGCGCGAGTGTTGATAGTTATGCGCCGCAGTCGCTAGTTTTGCCGGGAATTGCGATCGACCTTCGCGAACAATGTCTTGCCAATCCCGACTACACTTTAACGATAGATGATATATTAAATTGGGAACGCCAGCACAAATTTATTGCACCGGGAAGTCTAGTTCTATTATATACTGGATGGCAAGTCAAATGGAATGATGGGCGAACATTTTTCAATCCTGACGAAGACCGAGTTTGTCACTTTCCGGGATTTGGTCTAGCTGCGACTCAATTTTTGTTAGAAGAGCGATCGATTGCGGGAATTGGTATTGACACTCACGGAGTCGATCCGGGACAAGATGAAAGTTTTGCTGTCAACAAAATGGTATTGCAAAACCAGGGAATTGTGCTGGAAAATCTGGCAAATCTCCACTTGTTACCTGCGGCAGACTTCACTTTGGCGATCGGAATATTACGCCTTTTGGGAGGTTCAGGTTCGCCTGTGTCGGTGTTAGCTTTTGTGGCTTAAGCTGTGGCATCTTTGAATTGGATATTTCGGGCGGACTGGGAGCAGCGCCCCACAAGAGTTGGATTATTTATTAACACAAAATTTTTCTGCTGATTAGCTTAATGCGGTAAAATTGGATTGAGAGAAGTCGAGTAAAAATAATAAGATTAATGACAGAACTGCCAAAGGATCTCAATGATGCGATCGCCCAATCGCGCACAGCCACCGCCGCAGCCCTCTCGGATGGCAAGAATCTCCTGCAAGTCGAATTAGTCTTTCCCGAAATTGCCCTGCAAGCACAGTCTATAACGCAACAATTCTTACCAGAATTTGAGGAAAGCCACTCCGGGGTGAAAGTCTTTTTTCCCGATGCTGGTGCAGCCGCCCTCGCCCGCCGCGATTGGGGAGAAGTACCTTTTAAAATAAGTGATTTGGGCAGCAGCCGCACTCCTGTTGAAGATAATATAGCACCGGAAGATGAACTGTTTTTGGTCGTGAATCCGGCGGCGGTAGAGGTGTCGCAAGTCGAAAAACTTTATATAGCTGCGGCGGGCCGCCCTGTGATCTTGCTCAACCCGCGCCTGGAAGATGTTGCTACTATAGGTATAGGTTATGCAGGCCGTCAGTTGCGCGATCGATTCCTGAGCAAAATCGAATCCTGCTACTACATCAGACCCCTAGATAAGGCGGCTTTATTCCGCTGCTATCCGCAACCGTGGCAAGTCTGGCTGGAAATAAATGACGAATACGAATTAATTTCGGAAACTGCTCAAAAACCTGTGGGAGACGATTTAGAACGGATTTTAGCGAAGGCTATGGGAGTCGCCGATCCTGATTCGACTGCACCGGCAAAACCGCTAAAAAAGAAAGGTTTTTTAGCAGAAATGCAGACTTTCCTCAAGGCTTTGACTCAGTAATATTGTAGAGTGCGTTAGCTAGAGTTATTTTCGATTTGCTCGATCGACTCATCGCTGCCGCACCCTACACCGTGAAATCATTGTTGAGTCAATCTAAAATCGACTGATACCAATTTAATGGGTCGTTGCACATATCCGGATCCCCCTCGCATCCCCCTTAAGAAGGGGGACTTTGAGTAACTCTTGTCCCCCCCTTATTAAGGGGGGTTAGGGGGGATCAGATTCTATGCCGCTTCACAGAAAAATGGTATGACTCGGTAGTAGCAATTGCCAAAGCACAATTAACAGCGGTTATCAATTCTCCCAAAGACTCGCAGGAGAGGGCACTGCCGTGTCTTTAGGGTATCTTTGTACTTCAGTTGTACCGAAAGCTGGGATAACTTCTCATTATGGCGATCGGTAACTACGCAAACAAAATTGGAAAATTTTACCAAATCTTTATAAAAGTAGTATAATGGGTGACACCCCTCCTCAGCAAAAGATCGGAGGAAATAGCAGCTAAATCAGATGCTATAAGCTAGTAATTAAGGTTTCGAGTCACGAAAGCGGATAAACACAGTGGAGCACCGGCGCATTGTTATTGGGGACGTACACGGGCATTACGACGGGTTAATGCTTTTGCTAGAGGCACTGGCCCCGAGCTCGGACGATCGCGTATATTTTTTGGGAGATTTAATCGATCGCGGGCCGAAAAGCGCTCAGGTATTAGATTTTGTGCAGCAAAGCCCCTATCAAACGCTGCTGGGAAACCACGAACAACTGATGTTAGATGCTTTGTCGGGGCCGTCAGTGGATATGCGGGCGTGGCAATCTTGGCTGTACAGCGGTGGGGATGCGACTGTCGCTAGTTACAAAGAGACAGGGATGATGCCGTACAAACACTTAGATTGGCTGCGATCGCTCCCAACGCATTTAGACTTAGGGGATATTTGGCTGGTGCACGCGGGTGTCCATCCGACTATGCCAATTCACAAACAGTCGATCGAACAATTGTGCTGGATTCGCAAGGAATTTCACGCCATACCGAAACCGTATTTTCCCGATAAATTAATTATTACCGGTCACACGATCACGTTTACCTTTGAGGGGGTGAGGCCTGGTGAATTAGTCAGGGGCCAAGGGTGGCTGGATATTGACACGGGCGCTTATCATCCAAAAAGTGGCTGGCTGACAGGATTTGACCTCAGTTATCGCAGAGTTTATCAGGTAAATGTGTTTAACAATCAAGTGCGAATTTTGCCGTTTGATGAAGTTGTCAGACAATTGAAGCCGCAGATTCCTTCTCCAAAAGCTCAGTTGAAACCTCAGTTGAGCTCAGTTGTTCAACAAGAAGCTTAAATCTAATAGGACTTACGCACGGGGACTCAGAAACCGGGTTTTTTTACGAAAATCCTCTCTCCTCGTCACAGATTAGGTAAAAAACCCGGTTTCTTTGGTACTGATGCGTCCAGGACTGACTAAATGAAGTGCTTGGAAAAGCTTGACAATCTCTTCTTGAGTCTCTATTGTTTGTAGTAGTGGAAAGCAAGGGTTTTTCACGCGGAACTTTGAAAATTGAATAGATTTTGCGGTAGTGCCCTGAAGGAAAGGATCGGAGTAAGCTATAATTAGAGAAGTGTTTCCCATAGCGTGATATGACATTAGAAATTAGTTGCCCTAATTGTTG